>JBHICL010000647.1:0-2171 GCA_046759605.1 Alphaproteobacteria bacterium
CGACGGTTGCCGTTTCTTCCACTCACCCCCCGTGTCCGCGAACTTGCCGCCCGGTTGGTTACGGCCGGTGTTGTGCCATCGAACAAGCCCGGCGACTCCAGCGATTCCGCAACTAATCTTTTTTGAGCCTGTAAACCCTTGATTTGACATGCCGTTCCGTGGCCGGAGGGCGAGGCGGGCAAATTCGCATTCGCTGACGGGCTTGACACGGCGGCCAGGTCTGGCATACTTTCAATATGTCAGACGACGGCCGCACCATTCCACGGGCCAAGATGACGCCGCACGAACGGCAGCTCCGCTCACAACTGGCCCAACTGGTCAACCAACGCGGGTTGATGCGAGGCACCCTCCTGGTTCGCCAACGGGTATGCGGCAAGGCCGGATGCAAATGCACCCGCGGCCAGTTGCACGAAAGCCTCTATCTGGTGCGCCGCGAAGAAGGTCGAACGCACCAACTGTACGTCCCTCGGGCTTTTGAGGCCCGCGTGCGGCAGTGGGTCGAGAACCACCGCCGGGCACGCCGGCTCATGGATGAGATTTCGCGCCGCTACTGGGAGAAGGTGCGCGACCGGCAGGAATAGCCATTCTTCGTCGCCTGCTTGCCTACGCTCGGAAGGTGCTTCAGTGGGAAGACCCTCTGGATGCGGTCGGCGACACGCGTCCCCGACCGCAGATTCCCACCTCGGTCGTCCTGCGGGCCATGGTGGTCATGTTTCTGAACCGACTGGGCAGTCTCAACGCCCTGGAACAAACCCGCGCCAGCCGATGCTGGCAACGATGGCTGCCCGGCGCGCTTCCCTCGGCCGATACCCTGGGCCGGGTTTGCGCGCTGGTGGAGCCGTCGGATGTCCGGGCCTTGCAACGCCATGTCTATACCCGACTCAAACGGATGAAGGCGTTGGTCCCCCCAGCCCACGGCCTGATGGGGGCGGCGATCGACGGCCACGAGTCCCACGCCACCTATCGACGCTGTTGTGCCGGCTGCCTGGAGCGGACGATTCACACCGCCCAGGGGGATCGAACGCAGTACTATCATCGCCACGTGGCTCTCCAACTGATCGGCCGCGACTTCCACGTCCTGTTGGACGCCGAACCGCAGTGTCCCGGTGAGGATGAGGTGGCCACGGCCCTGCGGCTGCTGGATCGCGTTCTGGATTCTTACCCCCGTGCGTTTGACGTGGTGCTCGCCGATGCGCTGTACGCCGATTCCCGGATGTTCAACTACGGGCTGAAGCGGGGGAAAGACATCATCGCCGTGCTCAAGGATGACCGACGGGATCTCATGCAGGATGCCGAGAGCCTGTTTGAACAGACTCCACCGGTGCGTATCGAAGACGCCCGCGGCTCGCGGGAGACCTGGGATCTCGAGGGCTTTACCAGTTGGCCCCAGGTGACCCGCCCCGTTCGTGTGGTGCGGAGTCTCGAACGGCGATCGATCCGCCGGCAACTCGATCAGCAGGCCGAGCCCCTCACTTCGGACTGGACGTGGGTCACCACGCTGTCGAAGCCCCGGGCCAGCACCGACGCCGTCATCGCCCTGGGGCACAGTCGCTGGGACATCGAAAACCAGGGCTTCAACGAAATGGCCACCCGATGGCACGCCGATCACGTGTACAAGCATCACCCCACCGCCCTGCTGGTCCTTTGGCTGGTGGCCATGATCTGCCTGACGGTCTTCGGGGTCTTCTACACGCGGAACCTCAAGCCGGAGGCCCGCCGGAACGCGAGCATGCTGCACATCGCCCGTTTGATCTCGGCGGAACTGTATCAAGCCATCCCCGCCGGTCCTCCACGAACGCCGATGTGACGCCGCCGGCAATCCGGTTGCCCGCCTTGGGGCTCCGCCAGGTCCGTCCTCGTCGCCGGACCCGGTGACCCCGCGCCCCGATGCCGCGAAAAACCGTCACGCGAACCTGATCCCGGCCAATTCGCAACGTAAATCCCCATCTCACCATACTTTCGCGCCCAACCTGCGGAATCGCTGCCGGGCGTGCGGTTTGTGCCCGCCGAGCATCTGGGCTACGGTAGTGCGTCCGGGTCCAATTCTTGCGGGCCTGACCGGGGCCAGCGTCTCTGCCGCTTGCCCTTCCTGCCGGGCGGGCTTCGGATGACCGCGGTGCGCCGCCACAGTCCGGACGCCGCGATCAGTCCGTCACCGCCGCGAGCTTGGG
>JBHICL010000648.1:0-2162 GCA_046759605.1 Alphaproteobacteria bacterium
TGAAGCGCTCGGCTGGATCGGGGAGCGCCGCCTCATCGATCATCCGCTGGTGCTTCTTCATCCATGGAACGTGGGCGTAGCCGAAGACCGCGAGCCGGTTGGGGGCGAGACGCACGGCCAGATCGACGGTCCGCACCACGTGCTCCACCGTCTGGTGCGGCAGGCCGTACATCAGGTCGATGTTTATCGCCTCGATTCCAGAGCGCCGCAGCCATCCGGCGGTCCTCGCCGTCATCTCGTAGGGCTGGATGCGGTTGATCGCCGTCTGCACAGGGGCGTTGAGGTCCTGCACGCCAAGGCTTGCCCGGGTGACGCCGCAGGATGCCAGCCCCGCCGCCTTGCCCTTGGTGAGGGTGCGCGGATCGACCTCAACCGCGAACTCCGCATTATCGGCCAGGCGGAAGCGTTCGCGTATCGTCGCGGTGAGAGCGCTGAAGTCGTCCCGCGAAAGCATGTTCGGGGTCCCACCGCCAAAGTGAATATGCGTGACGGTGGGACGGGAAGCGGTCGCTTCGGCAACCAGCGAAATCTCGCGTTGCAAGAGGGCCGCGTAATCGCCAATCGGACCGTACCGGCGCACGATTCTGGTATGGCAGGCGCAAAACCAGCACATCTCGTTACAGAACGGGACGTGCACGTAAAGCGACACCGGCTCGCCGTCGCCGATACCTGCCAGCCAGTCGCGATACGTGCCGGCCGTGATGCCGCCGTGGAACTGTGGCGCGGTCGGATAGCTGGTGTAGCGAGGCACGCGGGCTTGGAAGCGCCGGAGAAACGCAGGGTCGGGACGAGCCGCCATGCGGGCGCCTCCGGGCGTGCCACGGCCGCGCATTTTCACCGGCGGAAACTCATGAGTCTGCCTCCCATGGCGCCAACCTCCCGGTACGCGTCCTGCGCGAGGTGGCGATGGACCCGAGCGGCGGTTTCGCACGCTTGGGCCGCGCACGTCGCGACGGACGGTCCGGCGATATAGTTGCCAGTCATGAACAGACCAGGCAGCCGATCTTCCGCCTCTCGCAGGGCCGCCACGCGTTTTGCATGGCCGAGACGGTATTGCGGCAGTCCCCGTGGCCATTGGCGCACCCGCGCGACCAGGGGTCGTCCTTCCGCGCCGACGAGCTCGCGGAGCTCCATGCGCGCCAGCGCGATCAGCTCCTCCTGTTCCAAGGTTGCGAGCGCCGGCGACCGAGCACCGCCGACATAGGCCGCCAGCGCGACATGCCCCTCGGGGGCCCGGCCGGCGAACATAGTCGAGCAGAACAGCGCGCCCAATAACGATCGCCGTTCATTCTCCGCCGTGAGATACCCGATCCCGTCGAGGGGATGGGCCACCTGCTCCCGGCGATACCCGAGAAACACCACCGCGAGCGGCGGCGCATGGATCCCGGCCGCGGCGTCGGCCGCCGCGCAGTCCAGGTCTTCGAGGATCGCCGACCCGACGTGTGGCTGGGTCGCAATGACCACGCATCGGGCCGTCAAGGCGCCCGCTTTTCCGGCTTCGACGCGGAAGCCACCGGGCACCGGCTTGACGCGTCGCACGGCGACGCCTGTTCTGACGGCCTGGCCGAGCCGGTTCGCAAGCGCGCCCGGCAAGGTTCCGATGCCGTCGGCCCACGAATAGAGCCGGCGAGCGGGCATGCGTCTTCCGGCCAGCACGCGCCGCAGCACGCCTGCCACGACCGAACCGTACCGCCGCTCCATATCGACGAGCGCCGGGAAGGTTGCGACCATCGACGTCTCGGCAGCCCTGGCCGCGTACAGCCCACCCACGAGCGGATCGATCACGCGGTCCGCGAACTCTCCGCCAAACCGACGGCGCCAGAACTGGTCAACGGTCTCCTCGTCGGGGCTTCGCCTGGCTTGCACCAGAGGCTCCGCCAGGACGCGTAGGCGTGCGGCGGGCGAGAGATAGCCGGAAACCAGGAAGCCCAATGGGTGTGTGGGGATGGGGCACAAGCCGCCGGCGCCGACGAGGTAACGGTAACGCACATCGGCGCCAAGCGTGGTGCGCAGCCGGTCGAGACCAAGAGAACGGGACAGGGCGGCGACGTGCGATGAGGCGGCGCTCACCGAGCTTGGCCCGTGCTCCATCAGGAAACCGTCGAAGCGCTCGGAGACCGCGTTTCCACCGGCACGCACCTGGCGCTCCAGCACCAGGACGC
>JBHICL010000649.1:0-2140 GCA_046759605.1 Alphaproteobacteria bacterium
ACCGGCCAAGCGTCTGACCGGCGGCGGATTATTCATCGGTATCGAGGAACTTCCTGACTTCCTCGAGGAATCGAGGCCAAGCCGGCTCATCCTTCAAGATAAGGTGGTTCCGCCCCTCGAGCGCCACGAATCGGGCCCCCGGAATCATTGCCGCCATCCTGCGCCCTTCCTGGAACGGCACAGCCGCGTCGTCCCGGCAATGCAGGACGAGTGTCGGGGTCGCAATCTCGGAGAGAAGATGGCTTACGTCGATATGTTGGAACGCTTGCAGAAGCCGTGCCGCGTTTTCGGGCGACGTCGATATTCGCTGAAGATCGTTGAACCACTGCGCCTGCTCAGGCGTTCCGCCGGGGATGAAAAGCGAGGTGAAGATCTGCCTGAACGCAGGGTTCTCTTGTCCCCATCCCAGTCGAATCAAGGTGATGAGCGCCTCCACCCGCTCCGTCATCCCGGGCGAACCACGCTTACCGCGACCGCGCGCGTAGCCACCATAAAGCACGAGGTGCGTCAGGCGTTCGGGGTGTCGCGCGGCGTAGTTGATGGACACGGCGCATCCCTGTGAAATGCCCAGCAAGGCGAACCGCTCGAGACCCACCGTATCGACCACTGTTTCGAGATCGTTCACCCACGCGTCAAGCGACTGCTCATCGATGTCCCAGTCGGAAAGACCGTTGCCCCGCTCGTCATATCTGACGAACAGGTGATCCATCGCCAGCTCCTCGAGGAGATGCTGCCAGACAGGGCTCTTCCAGTCGTACTCGAGATGGTTCAGCCAATTGGCCGTCTTGACCAACGGAGGCCCCCGCCCAACCGTCGCATAGGCAATCTGGACATCATCCGACGTGGTGCAAAACCGAATCTCCTGTCGCAAGTCGGTCCGGTCGCTCATCGGGCCTTTCGTTGGTGAGCCACCGCCGGATTGCGCTAACCTGTACACGCGCACCGGCCGCGTGATGTTCTTGATCTCCCGCGCCCCCAGGTCCTCGAACTCGCAGTTGAGCTTGCCTTCCACCTGATCGAGCACAGGGCCTGAAATGCAGATGCCACCCGGATCTGCCAGACTTTCCAGGCGCGCCGCGACATTGACACCATCGCCCAGCAGGTCATTGCCCTCGACCATGACATCGCCGAGGTTTATGCCGATGCGAAATTGCATTCGGCGGACTTCGGCAAGTTCCGCATTGTGCTCTTCGACGACCTTCTGAATCTCGACGGCGCAACGCACCGCCTCGACCGGGCTGGCAAACTCGGCGACGACACTGTCCCCGGCGGCGCCGAAGACCCGGCCCCGATGGTCTTCGATAAGGCCATCGATCGTCCGACGGTAAATATTTAGGGTTGAGAGTGTTGCCTCCTCGTCTGCTTCCATAAGGCGGCTGTACCCGACCACGTCGGCAGCCAGTATCGCAGCGAGTCGGCGTTCCATGCGCGATCTCCGTCAGATGGAAGATTAGCGAACCGTCCTTGGAGAATCCATGTAGCCAGAAACCTCTTGGAACTTCCGGTATCCGCCGATCGGTTGAGCGAGATCAACGACCGGAGGACCGAACTGTGCCTAATGCCCAAACGTCCAGCGTCGCGTAAGTCATGCGTGACATCCCGGTCGATGCGCGCCACTATTGGATACGGGATAGTTAGGCCGTGGAGCATCGAATGTGGCCCTTCCGACGAGGAGGTGGGTCACGCGCGCGGGTACTGGTTGCCGGCGCTGGCCGCGATCTTGCGGCGTACGATCCGCGCTGGCTTAAACTATCCCCTGTGCAGCCCTACCGGGCACAAGTCAGCATCAAATCCTCTCTGAACAACGAACCGTCAACCGCTTCGATCACGAGGCACGCCATGAGGCCAATTACAACCTTTCTTGCCGTGGTCGCCACGCTTCTCTCATTCGCTCTCGCCCCTCAGGCGGCGTCTCAAAGTATTCTCGATGAGGTCCGAGATCGCGGCTATGTGAAATGCGCGATTAACAACAGACCTGTTGCGCTTTTGCATATCGGCGAAACCGGATACGAAGGGTTCTTCCCAGAGTTCTGCAGAATTATCGCCCTGGCCCTGTTTGGAGACCGCGAAGCGGTGCAACTGTCCCCGATGCTCATTCGTGACGGGCTATCGAGCATTTCGGAGGGGGAAGTCGACGTAT
>JBHICL010000650.1:0-2139 GCA_046759605.1 Alphaproteobacteria bacterium
GGGGTGCTGGCCCTGTTTACGGGCGCCGATTGGAAAGCCGAAGGCCTCGGCGACATTCCCACCCGCACGGCCGCCAAAAATCGCGATGGCTCTCCGGTTCCAGTGCCGCCGCGGCCGGGTCTGGTGTCTGACCGGGTTCGTTTCGTGGGTGACGCAGTGGCCTTCATTGTCGCGGATAGGTTGGACGCGGCGAAGGATGCGGCCGAACTGATCGAGGTGGGCTATGAGCCGTTGCCCGCCGTGACCGACCCCGAGAAGGCGCTCGAGCCGGGAGCGCCACTGGTCTGGGACGACGTGCCGGGCAATTTGTGTGTTGACTTTGAGGCAGGGGACAAGGCCGCTGTCGATGCGGCGTTTGCACGGGCGGCACACATTATTTCCCTCGACCTTGTCAACAACCGCGTGACGGCGGTGGCGATGGAACCACGGGGCGCCATCGGCCAATACAACCGGGAAAGCGACAGCTTCACCCTCATCACTTGCGCGCAGAACATTCACGTCAACCGGGACCAAATCGCCGAGGATGTCTTCCACGTGCCGCGCGAAAAGATTCGCCACGTCGCATATGACGTCGGCGGCGGGTTCGGATCGAAGAATGCCCTCTATCCGGAGTATGCCCTGGTTCTGCTCGCGGCTCGCCGCCTGGGCAGGCCGGTCAAATGGGTGAATGACCGGAGCGACAGCTTCCTCTCCGATGCCCACGGTCGGGATCAAAAGAGCCGTGTGGAGCTGGCCCTCGACTCACACGGTCGTTTTCTTGCCCTCAAGGTAATCTCGGTCGGCAATGCTGGCGCTTATGTTTCGTCGACCGGTCCCTTCACGCCGACCGGTGGAACCGCGAGAACGCAGGGCGGCCTCTACCGGATACCGGCGCTTTATTTTCAGTCGAAGGCTGTGTTCACGAACACCGTGCCGACCGAGCCCTACCGCGGCGCCGGACGACCGGAAGCAACCTATCAGGTCGAGCGCGTGATCGATGTCGCGGCACGGGAACTTGGTCTGGATCGGGTGGAACTGCGCCGACGCAACTTGATCCGCCCGGAGGATTTGCCGTACCGCACGGCGATGGGCCTTGAAATCGACTCGGGCGCGTTCGAGACCGTTCTCAACCGGACTCTCGAACTCGCGGACTGGGACGGCTTTCCCCGCCGGGCGCCCGCGGCGCGGGCCGCGGGTCGGCGCCGTGGTATCGGCGTCGCCATGTACCTCGGCCTCACGGGCGGCAGGAGGGAGGATTGCGCCGCGATGAGCTTCGAGGTGGATGGCTCCGTCACCGTCTCTCTCGGCAAGGAATCAGCTGGCACCGGCCACGAGACGGTAATCCCGCAAATCGTCGCCGCTCGTCTCGGAGTCCCGCTCGAGCAGGTCAAGTACGGCCAGGCAGACACGGACCTCACGCCTGCGGGGGGCGGTCATGGGGGCTCCAGCGGGCTCGAAGTGGCCGGATCGGCAGTGGTCGTCGCGGCCGAAAGGGCGATCGAGAAGGCCAAGCTGATCGCGAGTGAGCTGCTGGAAGCAGCCCCGGCCGATATCGCCTTCGCCGACGGTCGCTTCTCCATCATTGGCACCGACCGGTCCGTGGCAATGTCCGATGTGATCGCGGCTTCTTTCGACCGGGCAAGCTTGCCGGAGGGAATGCCACGCGGGCTCGACGTGGCGCTGACCTACAAATCGGAGAATGTCACTTACCCCAACGGCTGCCATGTCGCCGAAGTGGAGGTCGATCTGGAAACGGGTTTGGTCAGCCTCGTCGACTACACCGTCATTCACGACTTCGGCGCCATCATAAATCCGCTGACGGCCGACGGGCAGGTCATGGGCGCGACGGCCCAGGGTATCGGCCAGGCGCTCCTGGAGAACGTCGTCTACGAGGAGAACAGCGGACAGATGATCTCGGGCTCGTTGATGGACTATGGCCTTCCGCGAGCGGACAATCTGGTGCCGTTCCGAACCGCGTTCTACGAGGAGGCGCCGACAGTGAACAACCCTTTGGGGGTAAAGGGCGCGGGCGAGGCCGGATGCGGCGGCGCCCCGCCCGCAGTCGTAAGTGCCGTGGTGGATGCCCTGAAGGAGTTCGGTGTACGCCACATCGACATGCCGCTCACCCCGGAGCGGGTTTGGCGGGCCATGAAGGCTTAA
>JBHICL010000651.1:0-2126 GCA_046759605.1 Alphaproteobacteria bacterium
TCATGACCGGGTCATGGCTACCTCACTCCTGCCTTATGATTCACGGGTGGCTTGGCGAACGTTATTCTGGAGCCATGATGTCGACCTCAAAACGACCATGGATGCCGCTCCGTACGACAAGGAAGACGTAGGAAGTTTCAGTGGCAATGAAAACGATGCTACCATCACCGTCGCCTAGATTGACACATATCAAGCGACTGCGCGCTCGTTTGCAATCAATCTTTTTCGATCCATGGCAGCTGCGTTACTCACACGAGCGACAATGCCCTGTTTGTGATTTCGATGGACATTTCTTAAGTTTTGGGAATCCGCCTAGAAGAGACGCACTGTGTCCGCGTTGTTTTTCACTAGAACGCCACCGCCTACTTTATATTTATCTTACGAAGGATGACAAGAACAAACTCTATGGGAAGACTGTTCTTCATTTTGCTCCTGAGCCTTTCATCAAGAGAATTAATAAAAACTGCGCTGGTTATATTACCGCCGACCTCTGGAGCGAGGATGTAGACTTTAGGGAAGATATAACGAAGATGCACTTCAATAATGAAGAATTCGATCTCATAATTTGTAACCACGTCTTAGAGCATGTACAGGACGACGAAAAGGCGATGAGAGAGTGCTGGCGGATCTTGAAGAAAAACGGACTCGCATTGTTCATGATTCCAATAATAGATGCGTGGGAGCGCACATACGAAAATGCTCGTGTTGTCAGCGACGAAGACAGGGAGTTGCACTTTGGACAGTGCGATCACGTAAGATTCTACGGCGCAGACTTTGTTGACAAACTGACTAGTGCCGGATTCATTGTATCACGCTACGTGGCCTTGCCGCAGATGTGTGTTTTACACGGCCTGCTGAGGGGAGAGACCGTGTTCACGGCGCGAAAGGTCCCGTGACTGCTCAGTCGACGCTCCGTCCAGTCGGGGTACCGACCGGGAACGATGGGGTCGGTAAACGGCGCGGTCGGCCCGAGACGACCGGGTACGAGCGCGGGCTGGTGGTACGGACGACGCGCCAATCAGCCCGGGGTTGCTGACGTAGTTGGCAGCGATTGCGATTTCTTTTGCCGAATCACGAAGTTATAATGCTCAAGGTGGTACCCGTACCATCGAGGGCTGGAGGCACGAAAGCTTGAATGGAGCGGCAGCGGTCGGGGCGGGCATGTCGCAAGCCCCACGAAAGGTCGGGGTGGTGGACGAGGCGGGGCAGGAGCTCGAAAAAACACAGCACACCGTCGGGCGCGGGCGGCCTCAAGACCCCGGGATGGGCGCTTCGGGCGATCGGCAACCCGAGACCCAGGGTGCAAGAATGAAACCTGTCACACCGGTACGATCAAAGGATCGCTTTCTCGTCTTCGGCGCCCCGGCCATCGCGGACGCCGAGATTGGCGAGGTCGTCGACAGCCTGAAGAGCGGCTGGCTGGGAACCGGCCCCAAGGCGGCCCGGTTCGAATCCGATTTTCAGTCCTATATCGGGGCTGGTTATCCCGTGGCCGTGAACTCCTGCACCGCGGCGCTGCATCTCAGCATGATCGCCGCCGACCTCGGCTCGGGGGCCGAAGTCATCACCCCGGCGATGACTTTTTGCGCCACGGTAAACGCCATTATCCATGCCGGCGCGATCCCGGTACTCGCCGATATCGATCCCGTCACGATGAACATCGCCCCTACGGCGGTCGAGGCGCGAATCACCCCAAGGACCCGGGCCCTCCTGCCCGTCCATTTCGCGGGGCGGCCGTGTGAGATGGATGCGCTGGTGGACATCGCCGACCGCCACGGTCTGAGGCTGATCGAAGACTGCGCCCACGCCATCGAAAG
This sequence comes from Alphaproteobacteria bacterium, assembly GCA_046759605.1. Classification (GTDB taxonomy): domain Bacteria; phylum Pseudomonadota; class Alphaproteobacteria; order UBA6615; family UBA6615; genus JBHICL01. The sequence continues at coordinate 1,818 of JBHICL010000651.1, forward strand.
CGAGTACCATGGGCGCAAGATAGGAACCTTCGGGGATTTCGGCTGCTTCAGCTTCTACGTCACCAAGAACGTCGTCTGTGGCGAGGGCGGCATGGTGCTGGCCCACGCCGCGGAGCAGGCCGCCCGAATCAAGACCCTGGCGCTCCACGGCATGACCAGAGACGCCTGGACGCGCTTCTCCGACCAGGGCTTCAAGCACTACCGGGTTGTCGAGGCCGGGTTCAAATACAACATGATGGACCTTCAGGCGGCGATCGGCATCCACCAGCTCGCCCGTGTGGAGGCCAACTGGGCCCGGCGAAGGGAGAT
>JBHICL010000652.1:0-2126 GCA_046759605.1 Alphaproteobacteria bacterium
TGCGGCCGGCGCGGGGGGTTCGGGCGTGTCCGCCGCCGGTCGCGCGGGCGCGGGCCGGCCTTCTGCAACCCTGCCGGACCAGCGCCGCGCCCGGGGCTTGGTCGAGACGGAATCGTTCATGGCATCAGTGCCTAATGACTATCGCCAAGCATGCCCGGACTCCACCAACGAGTCGAGCGTTGCCGTCGCGTATTCAGGAACGCGGGACGACTTCCGGATCAAATCCAGATGGCTGCAGCTGGATCTCCGGGGGCCAGGGGTTGAGGTGGATTCATCCCTATGTTATTTTTCAAAGTGGCCGTGGATCAAGTAAAATGGAGTATTGGCATGTCACAGGAAGTAATACGAGAGCACTACTCTAGACTTGGAAGTCGTTACGAGGAGTATCTGTACTATTCCGATGACTTCGTTCGTCGGTTAACTTCCAAGATGATCGAGGACCTCGACCTGCACAAGGAAGATGTGCTGGTCGACCTTGGCGGCGGCACGGGCATGTATTCGAAGGACATCCTCGAGCAAGTCTCGCTCGACAACCCGGTCGTCCTGGTCGACCCTTTCGAGGAGATGCTGGCCCACGCTCGCGACGACGAGCGGCTGGAGTGCGTGTGCACCGACGCCCTGTCGTTTTCTCAGCAACCGCGGCAGTACGACAAGGTCCTCATGAAGGAGGCGGTTCATCACGTCGAAGACAGGCCTCGCCTGTTCGATAACGTGCATGATCAGCTCAGGGACGAGGGCACGATCCTGCTCGTCCACGTGCCGCCGGATCTCGACTATCCCCTGTTCGAGAAGGCGTTGGAGAGATCGAAGCGCTGGCAGGCCGACCCGGACGAGCTGGAAGAGCAGTTGTCAGAGGCCGGCTTCGAGGTCGAGCGGGACGGCTTGGACCTGAGCCACCGAATGCCCAAGGAAACCTACTTCCGCATGGTCGAGGCGCAGTACATGTCGGTGCTATCGAGTTTCAGCGACGGGGAACTCGAGGAGGGACTTGCGGAGATGGCCGAGACATACGCCGACACCGACGTGCTCGAATTCACCGACCGCTTCGACTTCATCGCCGGCCGCAAGTCCTAGGTGGCGGGACGCCCCGTCGGGACCCGGCTCAAGCCTCGAGTACAGCCTTTAGAAACTCGCGCGTGCGCGGGTTCTTCGGCTCGGAGAAGATCTGGCTCGGCGGCCCCTGCTCGGCGATCCGGCCTTCGTAGAAGAAACACACGCGATCGGCGACCTCGCGAGCAAAGCCCATCTCGTGGGTGACGATCAGCATGGTCTGCTCGTGCTCCCTCGCCAACCTCCTGAGCACGTTGAGCACTTCGCCGACGAGCTCGGGGTCGAGTGCCGAGGTCACCTCGTCGAACAGCATGACCTTCGGCCGCATGGCGAGCGCCCGAGCGATGGCGACACGCTGCTGTTGGCCGCCCGAGAGCTGGCTCGGATAGGAGTCGCGCTTGTCGGCGAGCCCGACCATCTCCAACAGTTCCTCGGTCCGCGCGATCGCCTCGTCCTTGGCCAGCCCCAGCACGCGAATCGGCGCCTCGATGACGTTGCCGAGGGCGGTCATGTGCGGGAACAGGTTGAAGTGCTGGAACACTATGCCGATGTTGCCACGGACCTTGCGGATGTACTTGTCGTCGGCGGGCACCAGCTCACCGTTCTCGTACACGTGCCACAGCGGCTCGCCGTCGACGAAGATGTACCCCTCGTCGATCCTCTCGAGGGTCATCAACACCCGCAAGAGCGTCGACTTGCCCGAGCCCGACGGGCCGATGATGGCGACCTGCTCTTGCGGCGCCACGTCGAGATCGAGGTTTTCGAGCACCGTAAGCTCGCCGAAGCGCTTGGTTACCCCCTGGAAGCGGACCATGGGCTGCATCGCTCTATCCCTTGCGCCGGCTCAACCAGTACTCGAGGCGGCGGATCAGCGCCGCCGAAAGCAGGCTCATGACGAGAAAGAAGAGCCCCACCATAGTCATCGGTTCGATGTAGCGGAAGGTCTCCGAACCGATGATCTTGGCCTCCTGCATAAGCTCGACCACGGCGATGGCCGAGAGCAGCGGAGTCTCCTTGAACATCGCCACCAAGTAGTTGCCAAGCGCCGGCACGACTGGCGGGATGGCCTGCGGAAT
>JBHICL010000653.1:0-2123 GCA_046759605.1 Alphaproteobacteria bacterium
GCTCTCCGGGTTGACTTTGCCCCAACTTTGCCCGTTCTCTCACTGGTGGGCGGCCCGGGTACGCCGCTGGCGGCTAAGGTAGGGGACGCGCTCGCTAAGTTGCAGGATGCCTCAAATGCACTCACCACGATACCGCCAGATAATCAGGCGGCCCTGGGAAGCATTGGCAGTGCTGACGTTGGCGCTAACCGCTCACGTCTTGCGGAAGTATCCCACCGCCATCGGGGCCACCCTCGGCGCTCGGGGGGTGTGAGGAGACCCACTACCGCTGATGCCTCACCTTGACGGGTGAGCGTCGAGGGACCGTGAGCAGCTCGCCGAACTCCCACGCCTCGCGCGCCGCGCAGCGGAGAGGCCGCATGAGGCGCTCGACGGCGAGCCGGGACGGCTTGCCGTCCGAACAGGGGTCGTGGGGAACCAGCACCGTGTCGCCCACCAGGACGCCCTGCTCGAACCAGAGGCGCTCGCGCTGGCTCAGGCCGGAGATGTGCGCCAAGAGCCCGTCCACCGGGTCGCCCTCGGGGACGACGAAGAACCGCGCGAGCGACGTGGACTTCGGCTCCGCCTCGTCCGAGGCCTCCGCCACCCGCCGGAAAGCGGAGACCCGGCCGATGGCGCACGCCTCCCGCCGGCCGCCGGAGAAGGAGGGCAGCTCAGCCCGGCCGCCGGCGAGGACCACGGCCACCGGGTTCCCCGCGCGGACAGCCTCCCGCACCGTGAACACCGACCCGCTACTCAATGGCTCCCAACCAGGCGCGGGAACCACAGGACGAAGCTCGGGCTCAGGGAGGCAATGACAATCACCACCAGGTGACTGGCCATGAAGGGCAACGACTGACGGATCGTGGCCTCGTAGGGCACCTCGGCGATTTTCGCCGCCGTCATCAGCGTCATGCCCACCGGCGGCGTGATGTTGCCGAGGTTGAGGGCGAGCAGCATGACCATCCCGAAATGAAGTGGGTCGAACCCAAGCTCTACCATGGCCGGGGTCAACACCGGCCCGGCGACGACGATGGCGGGCAGCACGTCGATGAACATGCCGAGCGCGATGAGCAGAAGGTCCACGGCGAGGATCTGGACAACGGGATCTGCGCTGACTACCGCGATGATCTCGGCGGCTTCCCTGGCAATGCCTGATCGCGTCACGTACCAGCCGAGCACGGTTGAGGCGCCGAGCAGGAAGAACACCACTCCGGAAAAGCTGACGGTCGAGACAAGCGCGTCCCAAATCTCGCGCCAGCCCAAGCTCCGATAACCAATCACGCCGAGCGCAAGGGTGTAGGCCGCACCGAGGGCGGCAGCCTCGGTCACCGTGGTGGCGCCGCCCAAGATTCCTCCCAGGATCAGTACCGGAATGAAGACAGCGGCGAAGGCGCGCGTGCCTGTGCGCCAGATTCGCGCCAGGCTGATCGCCTCGTGCCGCGCGTAGCCACGGCGCCACGACAGCCAGCCGCTCGCTGCCAGAAGGGCGACGGCCATCATGAGGCCCGGGATCAGGCCAGCAGCAAACAACCCAATGATCGAGACATTGCGCAATGTCGCAGCATAGACGATCATGATGATGCTGGGCGGGATGATGGGCCCGATAATCGATGAGCAGGCCGTCACCGCCGCGGAGTAGTCGGCGTCGTAGCCTTCCTTCTTCATCGCCGGAATGAGCGTCTTGCCGATCGCCACGGTGTCGGTGACCGCCGCGCCCGTAATGCCGGCGAAAAACACACTGACCGTCACGTTGACGTGCGACAGCGCGCCCGGAACGCGGCCGAACAAGCTGTTGCTAAAGGCAACGAGGCGGTCGGTCAGCCCCGCCCGGTTCATTAACTCGGCAGTAAATATGAAATAGGGGATCGCAATCAGGACGAAACCCGCGACTCCGGCGTAGAACCGATCGGCGATGATCTCGAGGAAATCGAAGCCGCCGATGGTGACCGCGCCGGCCAGGCCCGAGGCCAGCATGACCAGCGCGATGGGGAGGCCCGTCAGGGCGAATACGCCGAAGATGGCTAAAGCGGCGGTCACCGTTCGCTGGCGGGCGCGACCTCAGGCTGTTCCACTAACGATAGGCCGCTGAGCAGGTGCACGCACATAATCAGACCGGCCAGCGGCACCGACGCCGCCGTCCA
>JBHICL010000654.1:0-2115 GCA_046759605.1 Alphaproteobacteria bacterium
CGTCATGGTCGATCGGGTCGCCGGCGCGAAAGGCGATCCCGCCGATTGGGCGGCCAATATCGCCTATGGCGCTCGTCTCAAGAGCTACCGGTTCGACAGGTACCGCACCAAGGAGCCGAAGGAGAAAAAACCGACACTCGGGCGGCTTACCCTCATGGTCAAGGGCGCTGCCGGCGCCCGTCGCGCCTTCAGGCCGCTCGAGGCCGTGGCCGACGGCGTCGACTTCACCCGCGGCCTGGTGTCGGAGCCTGGCAACGTGGTCTATCCGGCGAGCCTGGCGGCGGCGTGCCGAAAGCTCTCGAAGCTCGGCGTTCGGGTCGAGGTCCTGGGTGAGAGGAAGCTCGCCCAGCTGGGCTTTCGGGCGTTGCTCGGCGTGGGTCAGGGAAGCGCGCGTGAGTCTCAGGTGGTGGTCATGCGATGGGGCGGCGGCGGTCGGGCAAGGAAACCCCTCGCCCTCGTCGGAAAAGGCGTGACGTTCGACACCGGCGGGATCTCCATCAAGCCGAGCCGCGGCATGGCGGAGATGAAGTGGGACATGGGGGGCGCGGGCGCCGTGATCGGCGCGCTCCACGCGCTCGCCGCGCGGAAAGCCAAATCCAATGTCGTCGGTGTGGTCGGGCTGGTCGAGAACATGCCGTCGGGGACGGCGCAGCGACCGGGCGATATCGTCACCTCTCTCTCCGGCCAGACCATCGAGGTGGTCGACACCGATGCGGAGGGACGCCTGGTCCTGGCGGATGCGCTGTGGTACACGCAGAAGCGGTTCAAACCCGAGGCCCTTGTCGACCTGGCGACGCTGACCGGCGCGATCATGGTGGCGTTGGGGCGCGAGCATGCCGGGCTTTTCTCCAATGACGATGGGCTGTCCGACAGGCTGACGGCGGCCGGCAAGGCGGTCGGCGAGCCCTTGTGGCGCATGCCGCTGGGAGAGGTCTACGATCGTCAGATCGACACCGATGCGGCCGACGTAAGGAACCTCGGCACGGCCCGGTGGGGCGGCAGTATTACAGCGGCCCAGTTCCTGCAACGCTTCACCGGCGGCGTGCCATGGGCGCATATCGATATCGCCGGCATGGCCTGGTCCGACAAGGCGAGGCCGACGATGGAGAAGGGAGCGACGGCGTTCGGGGTGCAGCTCATCGACCGTCTCGTGCGCGACAATTACGAGAGCTGAGGCGAGGGTTTCCGAACATGACGGAGGTGCGCTTCTATCACCTGACGCGACGGCCCCTGGAGGACACGCTGCCGGTCATGCTCGAGCGGACGATCAACCGGGATGGCCGCAGAGCGCTGGTCATGGCGCGCTCCGACGAGCGGATCGACGCCCTGAACGATCATCTCTGGACGTACAGCGACCGGTCGTTTCTTCCCCACGGAAGCAAGGTCGATGGCTTTCCCGCCGATCAGCCGATCTGGCTGACCACCGAGGACGATAACCCGAACGCGGCCGAGGTCCTGTTCCTGACCGACGGCGCCACCTCCGACCGGGTCGGCGAGTTCGAGCTCGTGTGCGAGCTGTTCGACGGCAACGACGGCGAGGCGGTTGCCGGGGCGCGGGAGCGCTGGCAGGCCTACAAGGCGGCGGACCACACGCTCACCTACTGGCAACAGACCGAACGCGGCGGCTGGGAACGGAAAGCGGGCGCCTGAGCAGGGTCGTCTTGCCGACGCCGCGCTGGCCGACCTGCGCTCCGCCTTGCCGCGGCGCGGTAGCGTGAATATAAGGCGCCGGGATCGTGCTAGCCGGAGGGGGCGCATGGTTGTCGAGCGCACGCTATCCATCATCAAACCAGACGCGACCCGGAGAAACATCACGGGCCTCATCAACGCCCGGCTCGAGGAGGCGGGGCTCTCGATCGTGGCGCAGAAGCGCATCCGGCTCACCCGCGCGCGCGCCGAGGACTTCTACGCCGTGCACAGGGATCAGCCATTCTACGGGAGCCTGGTCGAGTACATGACCTCGGGTCCGGTGGTCGTGCAGGTGCTCGAGGGCGAGAACGCCATCGCCCTCAACCGCGAGGTCATGGGCGCCACCGATCCCGCGGAAGCGGATCCGGGGACGATCCGCCGCGACTTCGCCGAGTCGATCGAGGCCAACTGCGTGCACGGCTCGGA
>JBHICL010000655.1:0-2115 GCA_046759605.1 Alphaproteobacteria bacterium
CCTCGTAGACCTCGCCGGTCGGGACACCGTCCGCTATCAGCGCCCACTCAAGGTTCTTCTGCGGGACCTTGCGCATTGCGCGCTTGCCCGGAAACTTCTTGATGTCCCAGAAATCAGTAATGCTGAAAGGCTTTTCATCTGCGAACTTTGTGGCGTCGTAGGCAATAACCGTTGACCACAAGATCTCGCCGACACCGCATCGGGTTAATGTGCCCTCGAGGAAGTCCTCGCCGGCTGGTATGCCGTCGGGCGCGGGCGGCAGGATCGAATGGTCAAATTCCTCGAGCAGTCCCTGCTCGCAGCCGCGGATGGCGTCAGATAGGGTGAGGTCGACCACATCCCATTTGATGTTGAGCGAGTCGACCTGGGCTTCGATCTGCGCCAGACCGCCGTTGTAGTCCTCGATATTGAACCTCACGCCGGTTCGCGCCCTGTACGGCCGAAAATACGCCAGGACCTGGCTCTTCGTGTATGCGCCGCCCCAGGTAACCACGGTCAATCTGTCATTCGCGGAAACGGGTTTGACCGCAATGAAGATGGTGGCAGCGGCACCGACTACTGCGAAAGATACGTTTTTGAAAAAGATTTTGGTCGTCATAGGTCTCTATCTCCGTAACTAGTGGACTGTAACACCTGAACCGGTAGTAATCCGGTGTCTCGGGTTGCGGTAAACCCATTTCACCGGCTTGGGTGCCTGGTTGTACTTACGGATGTAGCGCATGAGCTTTCGCTTCAAGTCGTGGACGGAGGTGAAGATGCCCCGGGCAATCACATCGCGCTCGATGCGGGCGAACCACAGCTCCACTTGGTTCAGCCACGAGGAATACGTGGGGGTGTAGTGCAGATGCACGTTCGGATGCGCGTCGAGGAAGGCCTGCACCCGCTCGGTCTTGTGCGCCGAGAGGTTGTCGCAGATGACATGGATCTCTTTGCGCTTGGGTTGATGGGCCACGATGTCCGCGAGGAAGGCGACGAACTCCGCACTGGTGTGCCGCGGCGCCGTTTTGCCGAGGACCTTGCCGGTCTTGGCGTTGAAAGCGGCGTAGAGCGAGAGCGTGCCGTGGCGGTAGTACTCAAAGCCATGGCGCTCGGCCCGCCCCGGGGAGAGCGGCAGGACCGGATCGAGCCGATCGAGCGCCTGGATCGCGGTCTTTTCGTCCACGCAGAAAACGGCCGCATGCGCCGGGGGATTGAGATAAAGCCCGAGGATATCCGCGGCCTTGCGCTCAAAGTCGGGGTCCTTGGACGCCAGGTAGCGTTCCAGGCGATGAGGCCGCAAGCCGTGCTTGGCCCACACCCGCGCCACCGTCATATGCGAGACCCCAAGCTCCCCGGCCAGGCGCCGGGTGCTCCAGTGGGTCGAGCCGTCCGGGGGGCGCCTGTGCGTGAGGGCGAGGATTCTCGCCTCCAGCCGCGCGTTGAGCACCGCCGCCGGCTGGCCCCGGTGGCGGGCATACAACCCGCTCAAGCGTTCGGCTTGAAAGCGCGCCTTCCAGCGGCGGATGTAATCCGGGCTGCAATCGAGCTTACGCTGCACGGCTGCCCAGGACTCGCCTTCGGCGAGCAGAAGGATCATCCGGGCACGGCGTACGGCCTCCGCGCGCAAGGTACGCGAGCGTGCCCACCCTATCAGTTCGCGTCGCTCATTGGGCGACAGGACAATCGCCGTTTTCATGGAGGCGATTATACTACTCAAATGGGTGTTACAGTCCACTAGTGCGCCAGGGGCTGCAATTTCGGTTATATTTCCTATACTTAACAAAGAGCACGGGCTTCAAATCACCTGGAGAGAAACGTGAAGAAGATTGCAAACATTCTAGGCGCCGTCCTGATTCTGATTGTGGCGGTGGCCGCAGCCGCGCCATTTTGGCTCGGCACGCAAGCGGAAAACGCCTACAACAACATCGTCGGGGAGATAGCAAAAAATAGTACCGCCTCGATAAGCACGAGGCACTATGATCGGGGATGGCTGCGGTCCACAGCGGAGACCATGGTAACGGTACCGGGACTGCCTGTTGATCTGTCACTGAGCCATGACATCGCGCATGGCCCGCTTGACCTTGACCGGATACTGCGGGGTGAGTTCGAGCTGACACCGGCGCTTGCATTTGTAAG
>JBHICL010000656.1:0-2098 GCA_046759605.1 Alphaproteobacteria bacterium
CAACGAGTGCCCGTTCTGCACCCGGGCCCTTGCGTATTCGAGACAGCGACGGTGTATTCTAACTCGCAAGACCTTGACACGGGCACCCTTCATGGGTGGATGGCCGGAACACCCTCACTTTTGCACTGGAAAAAGTAGTTAAGGCTGACAACAATCTGGCGTGCTATGCTTCGTGTAGCCCTGGTCGGACGCTCGGGCCGACGTTTGGGGTTTGGCCCGCAGCAAACAACCAATAAGACGTTACGAGGCGTTAGCGAAATGCGGTTCGATAAAGTCGTATGTGCGGGAGGCAGCGGCCGGCTCGGTCGCTATGTCGTCGACCTACTCGCCGACCAATGCGACCTGACGGTGATCGACCTGCAGCGGTCAGCGAAGGATGTTCGGTTCGCCGAAGTCAGTATTACCGACTACGATGCGCTGCGGCACGTCTTCAAGGGCCAGGAAGCGATCGTCCATCTGGCGGCCATTCCAAACCCCCGGACCGCCACAGCGGAAAAGACCTTGTATACGAACGTGCAGGGTACTTGGGCCGTGCTGGAAGCTGCGGAAGAAGCGGGAGTACGCCGGGTCGTGGTGGCGTCGAGCGATGCGGCTACAGGCATGCATTACAACCCAAAGGACTGGGGACCAAAGTATCTGCCGGTGGACGAGCAGCACCCTCTGCGTCCGATCGAGGTCTATTCGCTAAGCAAGGAAGTGACCGAGGTCATCTGCCGCAGCTACGCCAACCGGGGCAAGCTGGAGGTCATCGTGATTCGCCCCACCCACATCGTCTTCCCACCCGAATGGCCGGAACTCCGGGCGCGTGGCAGTGACTTACAGAACTATCACCTTTGGTCCTACGTCGAGCCGGAGGACATGGCCCTTTCGTTCCTGCGAGCGCTCGAGCTTGGGGAGACCGCGTATGATTGCTTCTTCATCTCGGCGGCGGACACGCTTTCAGAGCGACCCACCTTGGAGCTGATCCAGGAGCGCTTTGGGTATTTGCCAGAAGTCCGCAAGCCGAAGGTGTATGAGCAGAGGCCGACGGCCGCGATCTGGGACATCAGCCACGCCCGCGAGGTTCTCGGCTTCGAACCGCAGAGCGACTGGCGTCGCCTAGTGCACCGCGAGTTGGCATGACGCCCAAGGCTGATCGTTTATGCCGGGTCTGAAGCAAACACTCTGACGACCCGCAGTTGGGGAGACCCGTGATGGCGCACAGTGCGTATCCCTATGCGATCAATACCTATTCCTACACACTCAACCATTCCGCCAGAGATTGTATTTGGCATCTGGCCAGCCAGGGCTACACGGACTTCGAGCTCATGATGTACCCCGGCCATTGCTGGCCGGCGGACGTGGATGCCGCGGAGCGGCGGCAGCTCTCGCAGCTCCTCGAGGAGCGCAAGCTGCGCATTCTGACCCTGAACATGCCGAACATCGATCTAAATGTCGCCGGCGCGGCCAAGGAGATGCGCGACTATACCCGCGCCATCCTGCGCAGGATCGTGGAGTTGGCAGGCGATCTCGGTGTTCCCGGGGTGGTCATCGGGCCGGGCAAGGCCAACCCGCTGTTTCCGGCACCGAGGGAACGGCTGATCGACTACTTTTACGAAGCCCTCGACGAGTTGACGCGGCTGGCGGAGAGGGCCGGTACCCGCCTGCTCGTCGAAAACATGCCCTTCGCCTTTCTGCCGGATGCCGACGGCTTGATGTGGGCGCTGGACGAGTACGGAAACGACAAAATCGGTGTGGTTTACGATGTCGCTAACGGTTTCTTTATCAAAGAAGACCTAGGCGAGGGCTTGCGCCGCGTGAAAGACCGGCTCGCACTGATACATCTGTCCGACACCGGCCTGTCAGTCTATCGCCACGATCCGGTCGGTGAGGGTGAGGTGCCCTTCGAACAGATCCCGGGAATCCTTCGTGACATCGGCTATACGCAGCTGCCAATGCTGGAGATCATCTCAGTCAGCCCCGACGAAGACATTCGCGACAGCATCAAGAAGCTCTCCGGTATGGGGTGGAGCGACATAGCAAAGGCCTCATGAACCCGCAGAGTCACGACTGGGAGAAATAGGGGCGCGACCGCCTGTGCACACGGCGACGGAACTGG
>JBHICL010000657.1:0-2095 GCA_046759605.1 Alphaproteobacteria bacterium
CCGTTGGCGCTTACAAGGTGGGTGAACCCTACGAGATCGATGGCGCCTGGTACTATCCCGCGGAAGACTACACCTACGTCGAAGCAGGCATCGCCTCGTGGTACGGCCGCGACTTCCACGGCCGAAGGACCGCGAACGGCGAGCGCTACGACATGAACGCCTTGACGGCTGCCCACAGGACCTTGCCGATGCCGAGCGCCGTTCGTGTCACGAACCTGGAAAACGGCCGCTCCGTCGTCCTGCGCGTGAACGACCGCGGTCCGTTCGCCCGCGGACGCGTCATCGACGTCTCGCGGCGGGCATCCAAATTGCTGGGATTCCACGGCCGGGGGACAGCAAAGGTCCGTGTCGAAATTCTGCCCGATGAAAGCAGACAGTTGAAGCTGGCGGCGCTCAACTCACCCGCCGGACGCGCCCAGCAGGTGGCGGTGCGGGCGTCCCCGCGCGTCGAAGTCAAGACGGAAGCGGTTCCGGAGGCGAACGGGGTTGTCGCCGAGACAGCCGCATCCGTGGCCAGCGGCGCCGGGGGACAGACATCGGTGATCGCGAGGGCGCGGGTCGATCCGCCCGTGCTGCCGACCGGCGTCGAGGTGTTGCCGGTCAGCCCGACCGGAATCTACGTGCAAGTCGGCGCCTTCGCGGATTTCTCGAACGCGCTCAGGATGCGAGACAGGGTTCGGCGGATCGGATCGACCCAGTTGAGCCGCTTCCGAATGACCGGTACAGAGGTCTATCGCGTCCGCATCGGGCCGATCGCCACGGTCGAGGTGGCCGACGCCGTGCTCGCGCGAATATTCGATGCCGGGGTCAAGGAAGCGAGGATTGTCGTCGAATAGGGAGACCGGACGACAAGATTTCGTCGAAATGCCGGGCTATTGTCCGGCGCCGCGCACCGCGTTCCAGGCGGGGTGACGTCAAGGAAAGAATGGGCGAAAGCGATGAGTTGGAATTCCGTTAGCTCCAGCCGGGCCGGCATCGCTTCGATGATTGCCGCCACGTACTGGCTCCTTGCCTTCACGACGACCGCGTCCGCGTTCGAGACGAAGGCCGAGCAGGCGATCCTGATCGAGCACGAGACGGGCACGGTCCTGCTCGAGAAGAATGCCGACGAGCTCATGTTTCCCGCATCCATGAGCAAGATCATGACTGCTTACATGGCGTTCGAGCAGCTTGCGGCCGGCACGCTTTCGATGGAAGACGTGCTGCCGATCTCGGAGAGAGCCTGGAGGATGGGCGGCTCCAAGATGTTCGTCGAAGTCGGCAAGGAGGTGTCCGTCGCGGACCTCCTGCGCGGCATCATCGTGCAGTCCGGCAACGACGCCTCAATCGTGATCGCCGAAAGCCTGGCCGGCAGCGAGGAGGCCTTCGCCGAGCAGATGACCGAGAGAGGACGCGAGCTCGGGCTTCAGGACACCGTTTTCAGGAATGCGACGGGGTGGCCCGATCCGGACCACGTGACCACGGCCCGGGACCTCGCCATCCTCGCCGGACGCATCATCGACGACTTCCCGGACTATTATACCATGTTCAAGGAGAAGACCTTTACTTTCAACAACATACGCCAGGGAAACCGAAATCCGTTGTTGTACAAGAGCGTGGGCGCGGACGGCCTCAAGACCGGCCATACGAACGCCTCGGGGTACGGGCTCACGGCGTCCGCCACGCGCAACGACCGCCGGCTCATCTTGGTGTTGAATGGGCTCGATAGCGTGAATGAGCGGAGTCAGGAAGCCGAGCGGCTGCTCCGATGGGGCTTCCGTGAGTTCGAGAACTACCCCCTCTTCACGGCCGGCGAGACGGTGGAGAACGCCGATGTCTGGCTGGGGGATCACGGGAATCTCCCGCTTGTTCTGGACGAGGACCTCACCATCACGCTGCCCCGCAAGGCTCGGCAAAAGATGCGGGTCGCCGTCGTCTACGATGGCCCTATTTCGGCGCCGGTCGCCAAGGGAACGGAGATCGGCAAACTGGTCGTCACGGCGCCGGACATCGAGCCGATCGAGCGGCCTCTGCTTGCCGGCGCCGACGTCGCACAACTCGGCCTCTTCGGACGCATGGTCAGCGCCGTGAGCTATCTCGTGTTCGGGGCGCCGAC
>JBHICL010000658.1:0-2091 GCA_046759605.1 Alphaproteobacteria bacterium
GCTCAGCCGGTCGCCGTTGGCGTTGTGCCGTATGCCGTCGCGGACGTCGGTCCAGCCGGCCTCCTCGAGGAGCGCGATCGCTCGCGCGGGATCGAAGTCGTACCTGGGGACGCCGTCGAAATGCACCGCGTCGAGCGGGTTCACCGAGGTATGGGCCACGGGCTGCTTGCCCTCGAACAGGCGCTCGCTGAGGGCAGCCCGGTCGACGGCGTGCAGCAGCGCGCGCCGCACGCGCAGGTCGGCCAGGACCGGGTTGTCGAGCATGAGGTCGATGTGCTCGTAAATGAGCCCGGAGCGGAAGACCACGTTGTAGTCGTCGCCGTGACGCTTCTCGAAGGCCAGCGCCTGATCGAGGGTCAGGCCGTCCTCGCCGGCGATGTAGTCGACCTCCCCGGAAAGCAGGTTCGCCTCCAGGGCCGCGGTGTTCTCGATGAAGCGGAAGGTGATGCGCTCGAACTCCGGTTTCTCGCCCCACCAGGTGGGGTTCGGCTCCAGCACGACCAGGGCGCCCAGCTCGACGCGGGATATGCGATATGGCCCGAAATAAAGCCCGGGGTTGGTGGTGTCGGTCTCATAGAGCGTCCGCTGACCGTATTCGCGGGGCTCGCTGAAGGCCTCGCGCTCCAGGTGCGCGGGCAGCACCTCGAAGTCGTTGATGCCTTCGAAACCGCACTCGCGCCGGTCCCAGTGAATCGTGAAGCGGTGGTCGTCGTGAACCTCGATCCGATCGATGCGCCGATACATCTCCTGGTTGCCGAGGCCCGCTTCCTCGGTGCGGCCCACCTCCCATGTGAAGAGCACGTCCTCGGTGGTGATGGGCGTGCCGTCGCCCCACACGGCATCCGCCTGTATCGTGTAGTCGGCGGCAAGACCCGGGCTGCCGTCCTCGCGGGTCGTCTCCCGCGCGGTCCCCTTGTCCAGGCTCGGCAGCTCGGTGCACAGCATGCAAATGAGCTCCCAGTCGGCGTTGTAGACGGTGAAAGGCCGCCGTGCCGCTCCCAGGACCAGCGAGTTCGCAACGTGGGAATGCCCCGCGAGGCTGGGATGGAATCCCGTGGGGAACTGCCCAACGCCGATCACGAGCTCGTCCTTGGCGACCGCCGCCGTGAGCGGCAGCGCCACCGCCGCGACGACGATCATGTGTGTGCGCATGAAGCCCTGCATCTTGGAAACCCCTCGGCAAAACGGAACCGTTACGATCATAGCACCGACCCGTCCCGATCCGGGTTCACCTCTTGGCGAGTTGGGACCCTACAGATCGGTGCGCAACTCCCATAACTCCGGAAAGAAGCGTATGTCCAGCGCGCGCCGCAGGTAACCCACGCCGGCCGTGCCTCCGGTGCCGGTCCGGTGCCCGATAATCCGTTCCACCGTGGTCATGTGCCGGAAGCGCCACTGCTGGAACCAGTCCTCCAGGTCGACCAGCTTTTCCGCCAACTCGTAGAGGTCCCAGAAACGGGCGGTGTCGCCGTACACCCGGGCCCAGGCGCTCTTCACCGACTCGTGCGGACGGTACGGGGCCGACCAGTCGCGGTCGATGACGGCCGGGTCGATCCCAAACCCACGCCGCCCCAGAAGCCGGATCGCCTCGTCGTAGATGCTCGGGCGCATGAGCTGTGCCTCGAGCCGGCCGTGGATGGCCGGCGCGTGGGCATGGGGCCTGAGCGCGGCGCGGTTCTTGTTGCCGAGCATGAACTCGATGAGGCGGTACTGATACGACTGGAAGCCCGATGCCTGGCCGAGGAGGCCACGGAACACCAGGTATTCGGCCGGAGTCAGGGTGGACAGCACGTCCCAGCTCTGAATGAGCTGGGCCTGGACGCGCGAGACGCGGGCCAGCATCTTGAAGCAGGGCGAGAGGTCGTCACGGGCGATCCTGTCCATGGCCGCGCCCAGCTCGTGGATGGCCAGTTTCATCCACAGCTCGGTGGCCTGGTGGATGACGATGAACAGCATCTCGTCGTGGCTGTCGCTGAGTGGGTGCTGCGCCGCGAGTATCTCGTCCAGCGCCAGGTAGTCGCCGTAGCTCATGCGGCCGGCGAAATCGGTGTGGGCGCCCGGCGCGGGCTCCTCGGGGCCGGAATCCCTGCG
>JBHICL010000659.1:0-2089 GCA_046759605.1 Alphaproteobacteria bacterium
GAGAGGCTGCCGATACCGCCGACGATGGTCACGATGAATGCGGTGATGATCACACCATGCCCCATATAGGGCTCTACCCGGACGATGGGGGCAATCAGCGCGCCGGCGATGCCGGCCATGCCGGCACCGACCCCCATCGCCAGCATGGAAATCTTGTTAATGTTGATCCCCTGTAGCGCGGCTGCCTCGCGGTCCTGGGCGACGGCGCGCAGCGCCCACCCGAGTTTGGTACGAGTAAGGAAAAACCAAATCAGGAGCAATAAGATCGCGGCGAGGATGACTGCCACCAGCCTCTGTGTCGCAACGGCAACCCCCTCAACAAGCTGCACCGTTCCACGGAACGCAGGCGGCACGTGTTTCATCAGACCAAGCCCGCCGACCTTGACCGCGATCACCTGCAGAATGAATAAGACGCCGATGGAGGCAATCAATCCGCCAAGAGGGTTGTCACGCAGCGGTCGAAACAGCGTGCGTTCCATCAGCAGACCAATGAAGGTGACGAGAATGAAGGCTGCCAGCACTGCCGCGAAGAACGGCCAGCCGTTCTGCGAGTACAGCACCCAGACAGTATAGGCGCCGACCATGAAGAGCTCACCGTGGGCGAAATTAATGATGCGCATCACGCCAAAGATCAACACAAGCCCGACGGCCATCAGGGCGAAGAAACCGCTCGCCACCAGCGCGTTCACACTGGTCTGAAGGATGACTTCCAAGTTCTTTACCGGCCTTAGAATGTGGAACCGGGGCAGTGTGCTGCCCCGGAACGCGTTTGTTGTTGTGTTGGAATCGTTAACACATAGCCGGGCTCACGAGATCTGTCCCAACGCCTTCATGTGCTTGATCATCAAGTCGCCGTGTTTCTCCCACCATGCGGGAATGCTCTTGTACTCGACAATCCTCGCCCGGCCGTTCTGAATCGTCACCACCGGCCAATTGCCGACCAGCGCATTGTCGATCCCCCAGAGCTCCTTGCCCCACCATTTCGCGTTGCCGTACACATGAGGCGCTTCCCCTCCGGCCTTCATGGCCTTCAGCACCTTCATCGGCTCTACGCTCCCCGCCTTCTCGGCGGCGGCCTTCCACAGATCCATGATGGAGGCGTATTCCCAGGCGACCGCAGACCAGGTGCCCGGATGCCGCTTGTTGTACTCGGCGAAGAACGGATTCGGATCCTTGAAGTTTATATGCGCCTGGTTGAGGGCCGGGTCGTCGAAATCCGGGAACTGAAAGATAAACCCCTCGACGAATTCCTTGCTCGTCTTGTCGATGACATCCGGATAATTATCAAAGGTGCAGGATATCCATTTGCCTTTGAAGCCCTGGTGAAAGAGTTGCTCGGTGATCAGGTTGACATAATCGGCATAGCTCGTGTCTAAGCAGAAAACGTCAGCCTTCTTCGCTAGCAGGGATGTCACTATGGGGGCAAAGTCAGTGGTCGCGGGATCGAAGATGTTCTGAGCGACTACCTCAATGCCCGCCGCTTCGAGCGCGGCCAGGTACGTCGCAACCGACGGCAAACCGAGGGCGTCGTTCTGGGCAGCAATGACCGCCGTTTTCAGGTTCGGAAACTGCTCTGCCATCCATTGTACGCCGGTCACGTTATAGATCGGATGCACCTCGCAGGGCGCCAGGTGATACGGCGAATCCGGGGATAGATCGCTCGGCAGTAGCGTCGAACTGAGCATTTTTCGCTGCTTCGCAAAGCGCTGCACCGCCGGCCAGGTATCGCCGCCCAGCATCATGATGAACTTGACATCCTCTTCCGTCACCAGCTTCTTGAACCCTTGCAGCGCCTTGTCCGGCAGATACTCATTATCGAATGAGGCAAATTCCACCATATAGCGGTCGCTGCCGATTTTAATGCCGCCGGCCTTATTGACTCTCTCGGCCCAGATCTCGGCGCCGTAGAGCCCCGGCAACCCCCAGGCGGCGACCTCACCGGTCAGGGGTGCGAGAAATCCGATCTTTACCTTTTTTGTGGCGGCGGAGCTGATGCCGGGAAGTCCACCGATTCCTGCTAATACCGCACCTGCGGCGCTGGCCCGCAAGAAATCTCTACGTGTAATAGCCATCTCCTCACCTCCTTCTT
>JBHICL010000660.1:0-2088 GCA_046759605.1 Alphaproteobacteria bacterium
GCCTCGCGCTCGTTCAGGGTGTTCGCCGACTATCTGGAGCAACACCCGGAGGCGCTCGTCCGCGGCAAGAGTTTCGATGGCCGATGAGGGGCGACGCATGATCATGAGGCACGTCCCGGTGCTCGGCGCCGCGCTTCTGCTCCTCGTGAGCTGCGGCCAGAGCGAGCCCTCCCGGCTCTATACCCTGAGCGCGGCTTCCGAGCTCGCGGGCGACGGCATCGACGATCTCGCCGTGGGGGTGGGCCCGATTACGCTCCCGCAGTACCTGGATCGCCCACAGATCGTCACGCGCGTCGGCGCCAACAGGCTCGAGGTCGCGGAATTCGACCGATGGGCGGAGCCGTTAAGCGCGACCGTTCCCAGGGTCATCACCGAGAACATCGGCGCCGAGCTGGGCACCGACCGCGTCTATGTGCTGCCGCGCCGGCGCCGGACCCAGATAGATTTCGCGGTCGAGATCGAGTTCATCCGCTTCGAGAGCACGAGCGAGGGCGACGCACTTCTCGTCGCGAGATGGGAGCTGTTCTCCGGCGGGGGCAACGAGCCGCTTTTCGAGGAGAAGGCCGAGATCCGGGATTCCGTGGGCCAGCCGGGCGACTATGGCCTGATCGCCGCGGGGCTGAGCAACGCACTCGCCGAGCTGAGCGGCGAGATCGCCCAAGAGATCGCGCGCCGCCTGTCAGCGGAATAGCGAACCATCGCGCCAGGCAGCGCCGGCGGCCGCGCGCAACCTACTGCGACAGGCGTTGGCCGCTTTCGACGTCGAAGACGTGAAGATTGTCCGCTGTCGCCTTGAGCGGCAACGTATCGCCTGGACGGACAACCGGCTTGCCAAACAGGCGGATGGTGCATTCGTGTCTGTCGTCACCGAAATGTCCGTGCACCAGGGTGTCCGCGCCCAGCGCTTCGATCACGTCGACACGCAGATGGGCGATGCCGTGGCTGGCGTCCCCCTCGCCGGTCACGAGGTGCTCGGGCCGCACACCGAGGGTCACCGAGCGCCCCCCGTGGGCGGACAGGTTGCCGCCGTCGAGGGGCAGCTCGTCGCCCCCGGCCAGTCGCACGGCCGTGCCGTCGTCGTTGAGCTGGGCCGGCAGGAAGTTCATGGACGGAGAGCCGATGAACCCGGCGACGAAGACCGACTCCGGCCCTTCGTAGACCTCGAGCGGCGTGCCGATCTGCTCGGCGTTGCCGGCGTTCATCACCACGAGCCGGTCGGCGAGGGTCATCGCCTCCACCTGATCGTGGGTCACGTAGATACTGGTCGTGCCCAGCTCCGCCTGCAGCTTCTTGATCTCGAGGCGCATCTGCACGCGCAGCTTCGCATCGAGGTTGGAAAGCGGCTCGTCGAACAGGAACACCTTGGGCTCGCGCACGATCGCACGCCCCATGGCGACGCGCTGGCGCTGGCCGCCCGAGAGCTGCCGCGGCTTGCGTTCGAGCAGGCCCTCGAGCTCGAGAATTCGGGTCGCCTCCTCAACGCGGCGATCGATCTCGTCCCTGGGCGTGCCGCGATTGCGCAGGCCGTACGCCATGTTGTCGAACACGCTCATGTGCGGATATAGGGCATAGTTCTGGAACACCATCGCGATGTCGCGATCGGCGGGCTCGCGGTCGTTCACGACCTCGCCATCGATCAGGATCTCGCCCGCGCTGATGCGCTCGAGGCCCGCGACCATGCGCAGGAGCGTCGACTTGCCGCAGCCGGAGGGCCCCACGATCACGATCAGCTCGCCATCGGCGATATCGAGGTCGACGCCGTGGATTGCCCTGAAGCCGCCGGGATAGACCTTCTGTGCGGAGCGGAACTGAACTTCGGCCATCCCTCGACCCGTTATTTCTCGGTTTCCACGAGACCCTTCACGAAGAGCCTCTGCATGATCACCACGACCACCACCGGCGGAATCATCGCCAGCATGGCCGTGGCCATGACGAGGTTCCATTGTGGCTCCTCGTCGGCGTAGGCCACCATTTTCTGGATGCCCATCACCACGGTCGTGAACGACTCGTCGGCCGTGACGACGAGCGGCCACAGATACTGGTTCCAGCCGAAGATGAACAGGATCACGAACAGGGCGGCGATGTTGG
>JBHICL010000661.1:0-2088 GCA_046759605.1 Alphaproteobacteria bacterium
GCGTAGACCATCTCCGCCGCCGTGGGCGAGAGATAGACCTCGCCGGGACCGAGGTCGCGCCCGTTTTCGAAGAACGCATCGGTCGTTACGCCGCCGAGCCGGTCCGCGATCCGTCCGTCCACGATCTTCGCGATCTCCTGTCCCTGGTCGTCGACGTAACGCAGCTGGCGGTAGGTCAGCTCTATGCTGTTGCTGCGCTCGGCAAGGCGCAGCAGCGAGCGTTCGATCTCACCGCGAAACACCTCGGCCTCTTCCTCGAGGCGGTAGAAACGGTTGTTGAAGTAGTCGCGGATGGCCGGGTTCTCGGCGATGGTGCGCAGGTCGTTTTCCCGCTGGGCCAGGTAGCGCGTGCTCGTTTGCGCCGCCTCCCGGTTGGCGGTGACGAAACCGACGGCGCCCAGAATGAGCATGGGGATGATGATGAGCGGCAGGATGACGACCAGCATCTTGCCGAAGATGCTGTTGGCATGGACCAGCCGCCTGATACGTGCCGCCACCCCTGGCCTCCAGCGTTCGCTCGATAATACGGTAACTTGGCACGCGCCGGGGTGCTAGGCGCAATATTTCTATTTTTCTAGAAATATCGTTGACACAGCGGTCGGGCACGCTTATACATGGGCTATGGACGTGAACCACGCGGCGCGCTGCCTGGAGAAGCTCGGTAATCCGACGAGGCTCGAGATCGTCCGCCTGCTCGTGCGCGCCGGATCCGAGGGGCTGCCGGTGGGCGAGGTACAGCGCCATCTCGGCATTCCGGCCTCCACGCTGTCGCATCACATTCTGGGCCTGGTTTCGGTGGGTCTCGTCCGGCAACAGCGCGAGGGGCGGGTATTGCGGTGCACGCCCGATTATGAGCTCCTGGATGGGCTGGTGGCCATGTTGACGGAGGAATGCTGCTCCGGCGTGGCCGAACCGACCGAGGCGCGCGACGCCGGCTAGCCGACGGAGGGGACCAGGGGATGAACGCGCGCCAACATTTCGATAATTGTGGAATTTTGGGATCGTCGAGAACGGACTTGGGAAGGCATCAATGTCGACGGTGACGCTGGCTATCCAGCAGTTGGGTGGGACGTTTCGGCGGTTCGACCGGGTGGTGCTGGCGACCGGCGCGATCTTCGTCCTGCTGACCCTTGCGGTGCCCATCCAGGCTGTCGAGAGCGTCCGGTTCACGTTGGACTCGCTCTTGTTCATCGCGCCCTTCTTCGTGCTGTCGGTGCTTATCGCCGCGAGCGTCAAGGCGGCCGGCCTCGACCGGCAGATCGCCAGCGCCGTGAAGGGGCGACCCCACGTCGTCATCGTGCTGGCGGCGCTGTTCGGCGCGCTCTCCCCCTTCTGCTCCTGCGGCGTGATCCCCATCGTCGCGGCGCTGCTGGCCGCCGGCGTGCCGCTTGCTCCGGTCATGGCGTTCTGGGTGAGCTCGCCGCTCATGGACCCCGAGATGTTCATCCTGATGGCGGCCGTCCTGGGCCCGCAGCTGGCCGCCGCCAAGGCGTTGGGCGCCTTCGTGCTGGGGCTCGTGGGCGGCTTCGCGACCCATGCGCTCGCCGGGTCGGCGGTTTTCGCCGCGCCGCTCAGGGGGGACCGGCGGACCCGTGGGTGCACCGAGGGGGCTTCCCCCGGTTCACCGGAGCTGATCTGGACGTTCTGGCGCCATGGCGCGCGCCGCCGGGTGTTCGCGGACGAGGGCCGCGAGACGGGTTGGTTCCTGCTCAAATGGCTGACCCTCGCCTTCGTCCTCGAGAGCCTCATGGTCGCCTATCTGTCGCCGGAGCTGATCGGCGGCTGGCTCGGCGCCGACCGCTGGTGGGTCATCCCGGCGAGCGTCCTCGTTGGCGTCCCCGCCTATCTGAACGGCTACGCCGCCATACCCACGGTCAACGCGCTTATCGAGCTGGGCATGGCGCCCGGGGCCGGGCTCGCGTTCATGGTCGCGGGCGGCGTCACCAGCCTGCCCGCGTCCATGGCGGTGTTCGCGCTGGTCAAGCGGAACGTCTTCATCTGGTATCTGGCGCTCGGTCTCGCCGGCTCGCTCGCGATCGGGTTCACCTACGAGGCGGTCGCCTAGCGACCGAGGCGCTCTCGCGGTGT
>JBHICL010000662.1:0-2087 GCA_046759605.1 Alphaproteobacteria bacterium
CAAGAACAAAGGTCCGCGCACGCCAATCGCACCAGGGTTCAGTATATCACGTCTACATGAACTGTCGTGCACGAAGCCCCCGATCCTTCGCCTGGCATAGTCTTGGCATCGCCCTCGCTAGTCAAGACCTCGCACTGACGGTCATTCAGGCGCTTGGGCCGTTGTCGATCCGGTAAAAAATACGATTCCTGTGGCATAAATAACACAGCAGTGTAAAAAAATAGTAAACAAATAGTAAACAATACGATACAAACTCACCAATTGGATCGGCTCAGCGCACCGTTGCTCCAACGCCCAGCGCGCCACGTGTACGCGTTCGATTGGTTCTTTGCTGTCCACGATCCCGGTCCCATCAGCCTCCGGGAGGTGGCTCGAGCCTGTGCTACGAAGGCAATTCTTGCAATAGATTGGTTAACCGGTTGTTAGCGCCCCGGACCGTTTCGTGGTGGCGAACGAAACGGCGAGCGGGGGGAGCGCGGCGGTTCACTACATGGCGAGGTTGGGGCATGGCGTGGTTGGAGCGGGCTCGCAACCGCAGCGCCGCCGACGTTTTCTCCGGCAACCCGGCGCGCCGCGGCGAGGCTTTTCTTGTTTCACTTAATTAATCGTTTGTTAACTCTATATTTCTTGACCGACCGGCGGATGCGTTTTAGGGTCTTGCCCAATTATCGTTCAGCGGGGGCCTAGCTTCGTTTCACAAAGAAGCCAAAGGAGAGGGGGTTACGATGGGTGGCAAAGGTCAAAGGTCATGGTCCTGGGCCTTGTTTCTAGGGGTTGTCTTCGCGATGCTGGGCGGGGCTGGCGCCCAGGGGGCGACATTGGAAGACGCCGTTCGCCTCGCGGTGAACACCAACCCCGATGTCCGTTCCCTTGCGGCCGACCGTCGCGCCGTTGACAAGGAACTGCGGCAGGCGCGAGCCGGTTATTACCCCTTGATCGACCTCCGGGCCGCGGCCGGGCCCGAATGGACGGACCGTGAAGCTAACGTATCGGAAGATGTCTGGTTGGGGCGCACCGAGTCTCAGCTCACTCTCCGTCAATTGATCTTCGACGGTCACGAGACCGACAGCGAGGTTGACCGGCAACTCGCGCGTGTCGACTCGGCTGCCCATCGCGTCAACGAGTCGGCCGAGATCATTGGGCTCAACGGGGTCTTGGCATATCTCGAGGTCCTTCGCCGGCAGGCTCTTGTCGGCATTGCCGAAGACAACGTCGGCGCACACGAACGGACCTTGGAGGACGTGCGGCGGCTCGCCGAGGCAGGCCGGGGGAACGTCGGCGACGTTCGTCAAACCGAGGCGCGCGTGGCCGCGGCCCGCGCCTCATTGGTCCGAACCCAAGGGGACCTTCAGGACGCGGAGGCCAATTACATCCGTGTCATCGGGGAGCCGCCGGAGGGCCTGGTCCGGCCCATCATTTCGGACTCGGTCATGTCTCCGGATCGCGAGGCTGCGGTGGTGTTGGCCGTTCGCAATAATCCGGCAATTGCCGTGGCCACGGCCGACATTGCGACGGCTAAAGCGGAGCGTGAGGCCACCCGGGCGCCCTTCTGGCCGCGGCTCGACCTCGAGCTGGGGACGCAGCAGAACAGGCATATCGACGGTGTGCAAGGGCGCGAGGAGGATTTCACGGCTCTCCTGGTGCTGCGCTGGAACTTATACAGCGGCGGCGAAGATACGGCCCGCGAACAGGAGTTTATCGAGCGTCAGGTCGAAGCGGAACTGGAGCGCGATCGGGCGCGGCGGCGAATCGCGGAGGACGCAAGGCTCTCGTGGAACCGGATCGGGACGGAGCGCGGGCGCGCCGAACGGCTGGCCGAGCAGGTCAAGGCCAATGAAGGGGTGGTCGAGGCCTACCGCGAGCAGTTCCTGATCGGTCGGCGCGACCTTCTCGACGTGTTGGACGCCCAGAACGAGCTGTTCGTCTCGCGCGGCAGCCATGTGACAGCGGATTACACCGCGCTGTTCGCGGTCTATCGGGTGTTGGCCGCGACCGGGACGCTGCTCAGCACGCTCGAGATTGAGCGCCCGAAGGACGCGGTTCCCGGCACGCGCCCTAAGGAAACGGCTTCCGGCAAGCGCCCTTAG
>JBHICL010000663.1:0-2080 GCA_046759605.1 Alphaproteobacteria bacterium
GTGGCCTCGGTGGGCGCCACGAGCTGAATCTCCCAGAGCAGCTTGGCGATGGGCGGGCTCCGGCCGATGATGCGGGTCTCTGCCGGGTCCGGAGGCAAGCTCGCTCCCGACCGATCCTGCTGCTGGCGCCACCCGCGAGAGCTCCGGCGCGAATCCAGAACGAGCTCCTTCAGGGACGGCTAACGCCTACGCTTCACCCTCTGGACGGCGCCACGCTCAGAGCCCCAGGCGGTCCTTCACCTCGCGCACGCGGTCACGGGACACGACCAGTTCCGTGCGCGTGCCGTCCTTCAGCCGGATCAGGAGCCCCTCGCCGACCCCGGGATGGACCTCGTCGACCCAGGCCAGGTTCACCAGGGTCGCCCGGTGGATCCGGACGAACCTCGCCGGATCGAGCCGCCGCTCGAGCTGGGCAATCGTGAAGTCCAGGAGGTGCTCGCCCGTGGCCGTGACCGCGTAGGTCTGCCGGTCCCTGGCGACAAAGTGTGTGACGCCAGCCAGCTCGATGAAGTGCACGCGCTCGCCCGCCCGTAACGCGAGACGCTCGGGGCCGGCGCGGAGGTAGCTCGCCAGGCGCTCCATCACCCCCCGGAACTCCCCGCGCTGGGGGTCGTCCCGCAGGCGCTCGAGGCGGTCGAGGGTCCGGTCGAGCCGCTCCCGCTCGACCGGCTTCACCAGGTAGTCCACGGCGTTCACCTCGAAGGCCTGCACGGCGTAGCGGTTGTACCCCGTGGTGAACACGACCAGAGGCGAGGCCGGCAGGCGCTCGAGCAGCTCGAAGCCGCTCATGCCGGGCATCCGGATGTCGAGGAAGAGCACATCCACGGGCTCGGCGGCCAGGGTGGCGAGGGCTGCCTCGGGATCGGTGGCGGTGCCCACGAGCTCCACCCGGCCCGTGGCCTTCAAGAGGCGGGCAAGCGCTCTCAGGGCCAGCGGCTCATCGTCGA
Source organism: Alphaproteobacteria bacterium (assembly GCA_046759605.1). Lineage (GTDB taxonomy): Bacteria > Pseudomonadota > Alphaproteobacteria > UBA6615 > UBA6615 > JBHICL01. The sequence goes on from JBHICL010000663.1 coordinate 948, forward strand.
CCAGAAAGGCGCGAAGCCGGCCGCTCATCGCGCATGCCGTGGCAGCGACAGGGCCACCCGCGTGCCGGCCTCGCCGCGCCTCACCTCCAGGCTGGCGCTGGCCCCGTAGAGCGCCGCCAGCCGCCGCTTCAAGTTGTCGAGCCCGTGCCCCGCCGGGATCTCCTCCAGGCTGAACCCGGGGCCATCGTCCCACACCCCCAGCACCAGCCGATCATCGTGGAGGGAGCCTTCGACCCGGATCTCGGCCCCTTGTCGCCGCTCCGCCGCGACGTGCTTGATGCTGTTCTCCACCAGCGTGTGCAGGGCCAGCGGGGGCACCGGGACCTCCCGCAGCTCCTCCTCCGGGATCTGGATCGCGTAGCGGAGCCGCTCGCCCAGGCGCGCGGCCTCGATCTCCAGATAGGCGCTCACGATCCTGAGCTCCTCGCCGAGGGGGATCGTGTGGCGCTCCGCCGTGGCGAGCGACTGGCGGAGGAGCTGCGCCAGCCGGAGCAGCAGGGCATCAGCCCGCTCCGGCTCCTCCGGGATCAGGGCGTGGATGGCGTTGAGCGTGTTGAAGAGGAAGTGCGGGTGGAGCCGGGACTCCAGCGCGGCCAGCCGCGCCTCGATGGCCAGCTTCTCTAGGCGCTCCTTCTCGAGCTCCTTGGCCCTCAGCTCGAGGGTGGTGGCATCCAGCCTGACCCGCGTCCATTCGTAGAGGAACATGCTCGCGCCGACGCCCAGAGTCACCGGCACCGCGATGCGGAAGGCGAAGGAGACCAGGGGCCAGACCTGCTCGGGAGGGACCACCGGCACGGCCATCACGATGAGGCCGGCGAGGGAGGAGCCGACCGCGGTCAGGACGAGCAGGCCTGCCAGGAGGACCAGCCATTGGACCGCTCGCCCGCGCGGGCGGAATCGCCGGGTGAGCGGGGGCAGGATGAGTCCCGCCGGGGTGCCGATCGAGTTGGCGAAGATCAGCGACACCACGAGAATGGTCCCGAGCGACCAGCGGCTCCCCACGAGCCCGAGCAGCAGGGTCACCAGCATCGCCGCCGCGGTGTTGACGGCCAGGATCCAGAGCCCGCGGCGAGCGACCCGCTGACCGAGACTCTCCCGGCGGTCGGTGGGGACTGTCATCACGTTCGCCATTG
>JBHICL010000664.1:0-2077 GCA_046759605.1 Alphaproteobacteria bacterium
GCCCGGCCTTTCCAGTTTCCCGGTTGTCATCGTCGCCTCCTGTCCCCTCCCGAGGGTTTTATTCAATCACTTTATCCGCCCGCACGAGCACGGACGGAACCCGAAGCCGCGCCTGGCGTCACGATGTCGAACTGCAGCGTGAAATCGTCCAGCAGATCGAACAAGGTCGCCACCACCGCGTCATCCCCATCGATCGTGAGATCCCCGCCCGCGATGGCCTTCGCCACCGTGGTGCGCCGTAGGCAGAGGGCCACTACGGTTGCGCGAGTGGTTGTCACGGTGGCGTCCGCCTCCGGTGCCAGCGTGCCCATGATTTGGGTCAATGCGCTGTTCTCTAGGTTGAGCGTCAGCGTCTCTGCGCTGTCCGTAATGCGCCAATTGACACGAAACCGGCGGCCATCCACTCTTTCCGGGTTCAACCGGACGGCCAGGAAGTCGAACAAAGTCTCCGTCCTCACCGCATTCAAGAGGTCGGGGCTCAGCATCGGCCGCGGCGGCAGCTGCAAAACGCCGCGGCGCAGCTCCTGTGCCCCATAGAGGTAGGCGTTGCGCCAGGTCGCCGATTCCGCCTGATAGCCAAGCTGCTCCAGCGCATCGGCGCCGAGTTCGCGTGCCTCCCGATTGTCCGGGTCGGCAAAGACGACCTGGTTCATAATCTGCGCCACCCAGCGGTAATCGCCCCTGGGGAAGTCCTGGCGGGCGCGGGAAATCACCGTCGCCGCACCCCCCATATAATCGACGGTCTTGCGCGCCGCTTCCCGCGGCGGCAACGGGTCCAGGTTGGACGGATTACCGTCGTACCAGCCCAGGTACCGTTGGTAGACCGCCTTCGAGTTATGGCTGATCGTGCCGTAATAGCCACGCACCGACCATTCCGCCGCAAGCTCCGGCGGCAGATCGAGCACTTCGGCAATCTCCACCGGGCGATAGCCGAGATTCATCAGCCGCACCGTCTGGTCGTGCACGAACTTGTAGAGGTCGCGCTGTTTGGCCAGGAAATCGCGGATCTTGTCGCGGCCCCATGTCGGCCAGTGGTGTTGTCCGATAAGCACATCCGTCTGGTCGCCGAACATCGCGCGCGCTTGCGAGAGGTAATGAGACCACATGCGCGGATCGCGCACCACCGAACCCCGGAGCGGGCAAAAGTTGTGCAGGTGGCGGGTCGCGTTCTCCGCCATGTTGAGCACGCCAAACTGCGGCAGGAACATGTGCATCTCCGCCGGCGCCTCGGTCTCCGGCGCTAGGTGGAAGACCATCTCCACCCCGTCGATCACGTAGGTTTCCACCGGTGCTGCGATCACGTGGGTCGGGGCAATCAAGCCGACGCTGCCACGGGCCACGGCCTTGCCGAGACCCGCATCGATCTGCCCGCGCGCGCCGGGCGGCAACAGGTCGCCGAATTGGAACTGCGCCCTTCGCAGCATGGCGTTGCCGGCCAGCACCCTTTCGCCGCCCACCGCCTCCATGAAGCCGTCGGGCGCAAGCACCTGGGCCTCGCCGGCCCGCACCGTCTCATCCGACACGACACCTCTGACGCCGCCGTAGTGATCCGTGTGGCTGTGGCTGTAGATCACCGCAATGACAGGTTTGGTCGGCCGGTGCGTGTAATAGAGCGCCAGGGCTGCTCGCGCCGTTTCAGCCGCCGTCAGCGGATCGATAATGATGAGAGCCGCATCGCCCTCGATGATGGTCATGTTGGCAAGATCAAGCCCGCGCACTTGATATATCCGGTCGACTACTTTGAAGAGGCCATGCGCCATGTTAAGCCGCGCGAGGCGCCAGAGGCTCGGGTTTACTGTTGCCGGCGCCTCTTCCTCGGCAAGAAAGTCGTAGAGGTTCAGGTTCCAGACGGGCGTGCCGGTCTCGGTCCTGATCACGCCGTCCGCGAGCGTCCCGACAAAGCCGCGCCGTGCATCTTTGAAGTCCTGGATGTCGTGGAACGGGAGCCGCGCGGCAACGGCGGCGCTGGCCTGTCGGGTCACCGCTTCGGCGTCCTTGGGTTGGGTCAGTTCGGCGTCAGCCCGGCTCATGAGAAGTCCTCCCCGTCACGGACATTTTCTTTGCATCGTATCGCTTT
>JBHICL010000665.1:0-2070 GCA_046759605.1 Alphaproteobacteria bacterium
CCGGCGAAGACAACGTCGTAGATACCGGACGACATGTTCGGAGTCCGTTCTTCAGCGCTTCCTTGCTTGTCTCCGGACCTCGCCTTGCCTTCTCTCACCGCGCGGATCTAGTTGCCGTACGCGGACTCGACAGCGAAGGTCTCCGCGATTTGCGCGGACGATGGCAGACGACCGCCGCCTCCCGCCGTGGCGGTCGTTGATGCGATCCCCGCATTGAGGAGCTCGAAAATGTGCTCGGCCAAGAGGCTGTTGGGAAACAAGATCAGAAACTGCTGAAGCGCCTCGATGCTTCCGTCATCCACGGCCCGGTTGAACGCCTCTTCTTCCTCGATCGGTATCTGTGCCAGCGCCTGCTGGTCGAGTATCGGTACTGTTCCTGCGGCCACGGCAAACGCGCCGAGAGCCGCGAGGAGCATCTTTTTGTCTCTTTTCTTCGATCCCACTTAGCAATCTCTCTCCACAGTTAGAGCTCGTCTAAGGAACCGTCCAACGACCCATCATCGTATGCCTAACAACCTGAGAAGCTCCTCGTCGCTCATGCTGCCGAGGCGTGTCCGATACTGGGCGAGGGTCTCGTCATCGCCCTTGGCCAGTCCCTCCGGCAGCGGGCTATCCGACTGCTCGGCTCCGGCGACCTGTGACGCCTCCTCCGCAGCGAGCTGTGGCGCCGCGGAGGGTTCGGCGGCGATCGCACCAAGGGCCGCGCGCAGCTGGTCTTCGGGACTTGGTCCGGCGCCGGGTTCCTGCCCGCTCTGTTCCTCGCTCGCTGCAAGCGTGGGTCGCGGGGTGTCATCCGGGCTGTCCGTGCGTAGCGGGGCCACGGCAACCGTGGGCGCGGGCTCGGGTCGTTCCACCGACGGCGGCGCTATGCCGACTGGCTTTGGCCGCGGCAGGGGGGGCGAGAGCATGAACAGTTGAGCGGCGTCGCCGTACGCCTGAGCCAGCGCCGCACGACGGTACCATTGGGCCGCGAGGTCGGGATCCGCGTTGGTGATGTATCGGCGATCGTGCAGCACAGCCAGCGCGATCTGCGCGCGGACGTGCCCCCGCTCCGCCGCGCGGCCGTACCATTCGGCCGCCACATCCCGTTTGCGGGGGAACATGACACCATAGTCCACCATGGTTCCCACCAGGAACTGGGCGTCGGTCTCCCCGCCCGCGGCCGCTTCGAGCAGCTCGCTAAGTTGCCGTACGTACTTCTTCCTGAGTCCCGGTATGGGCGCCGGAGGCTCGTCTCCGCGACGCGTGTATGCCTGGTGCCACAACTGGGCGGCCGTGGCCGTATCGCGCTCGACACCATCGGCGAATGCGAGCAGATAGCCCATCACGACCTGTGCCTCGGTGTCGCCGGCCGCGGCGAGATCTCTGCAAACGTCGTGAGCGTTGACATAGTCCTCCTTCAGGAAAAGCTCCCGGCATTTCTGGGAGTCCGCCACCTGGGCTGCGGTCAAAGACGCCACCGCCAGCAACGTGCCCGTCAGCAACGCGCCCACCGGCGCCGGACGGAAGCGGCCGAAAAGGCCAAAACCGCGGCGGATGATAAGCGGACGCCACCGATCAACAAGAAGGCAAAGGGAGTAGGCCGCGGACACCGCTCCCTGGTCGCCCGGAGGGCGCGCGCGGGGAGGCCGCAAGCTCTCCTTGCGATCCGCTAGGGTCGACCGGCGTATCCGAGTCATGGTCCCGTGCACCCACCGGTGGCTGCCGGCGATCCCGGGCGTCGAAAGAGGCGCCGGCGAGGCCGCACGGCGTCTTCCGGCCTGGCAATCGGTCGTTAACGCTTTGCTTTAACGTGCATTTTTCGCCGCAGCACCCTAAAAGGTTAGCCGGCCCGGAGCCCCATCGGCCAATGCGTTTAGGCGTTAATTCCTATGGGGTATGCACCGCGATTTCCTGCTGGGGCCGGACCCCGCCGGCGCCTTGTCCGGAAGCGGAGCCGAGGGCGGGGTGAGTCATTAATGAGTCAAAGGCCGCGTCGGCCTTCCGGCGCTGCGGTAATGTGTTATTAACCATGTCGCGGTCATTCATGGCCATCCTCCCTGAACCCTATGGGCCGCACCGACCCTCACC
>JBHICL010000666.1:0-2067 GCA_046759605.1 Alphaproteobacteria bacterium
AGCCCCAGCCCGGTGCCCTTGCCCTGTGGTTTGGTGGTGAAGAACGGCTCCATCGCCTGGGAGAGGACCTCTCTCGACATGCCGCTGCCGTTGTCGGCGATGGTGATGAGCACGCCCGAGTCTTCTTCTCGGGCGGTGACGACGATTTCTCCAGCGCCGTCGGCGATGGCGTCGGCGGCGTTGATCAAGGCGTTCATTACCACCTGGATTAAATGATCGGGAACGGCGTAGACCATCGGCAGATCCTTGTTCCACTCGGCGGTCAGGGTGATGCCCTGGAAGCGAGGGTCATAATGCAACAGGCGGATCGTCGAGCTGATCACGTCGTTGATGTTCGTCGGCTGCATCTCGGTGAGGTCGGGGCGGGTGAAGTCGGTGATCTCGCGGATCGTCAGGGCCAGGCGATTGGCCTCCTCGATGACCAAGTCCAGGCGCCCGATATTCTCTGCGATATTCTCTTTGCTGTGGTCTGCGGCGAAGCTGTGTCTAATCTGTTCGCAAATCGCTGAAACGGCTTGGATCGGATTGCCGATATCGTGCGCGATGCCGGCGGCGAAGGTTCCTAGAGTGAATATTTTCTCTTCCTGCCTCAGGCGGTGCTGGAAATCGGCGGCCTGTCTTTCATGTTGCTCGAGCGAACGCGCCATGTCGTTGACGGCATCGGTCAGATCCCGCACCTCGTCGTTGCGCTCGATGGACAGGTGATCGCCGTAGTTGCCGACCATGATGTCCTTGGCGCGCTGCTGAAGCTGCTGCAAGGCTTTTACCAGGCGGGAGAAAAATACCGCGACGACGATGGTGGCCAGCGCAAAGCCGAATAATCCGATGACAAGCACGACAAGCGCATCGGCATTGGATTTCCGATGGTACGCTTGGGCGAGGTTGTCGTGGCTGCTACGGACCGCCTCAAGCCTACCGTTCAGCTCCCGCTCGTAGTCGCGCAGGGTTGCGCCGAGCTGCGCGGCAAAGTCGCGGAGGTCGGCGTCCCCAAGTGGCGCGTCGCGTAGTCCTTGAAGCCTCTCCAGGGCCTGCCGTAGGCCGGGGTCTGGCATCGTTCCGGCACCGGTGGCGAGAATCGCTTTCTCGGCTTCCGCGAGGACTATCAAGCGACGTCGCCATTCGGCGATCAACTCATCAGGCCGCTCGGCGAACGGGAGGGTCAGCAACGAAAGGTCGGCCAACAGATTCATGTTGGTAATCTTGGCCACGATGAGCTCTTGCTCATGCTGGCGCAACTCGCGAAGTCGGTCAAAATCCCTTATCAGGTCGTCCTTGAAATACAGCGCGATGCCGACCTCCAGGACACAAAAGACCACGGCGCCAACGAGCATTATGGTCGCCTTACCTATCAGCTTGTGACGCAGGTTCCGGGCCATCATGGTCGGCCAACTCCCCTGGTTGCCGGCAATTCAGGAACAGGTTCCGGGGCTGGCGCGGGGACCATCGCGTGAAGCCTCCTTCCAGGCAGCGCTACGGCCATGTTTTCCGCCGGACGCGGCTCGATGTTCCAAAGCATGCACCGGTGCTCGGCCTGGTGCCTTGATCTAGGTCAAAACCTCAGCCTTCGGCTGGGGGCGGGAATCGCCCCGTCGTCCCCCGAACAGGGCCAATCATCCCTGGATCCCAGGGATGGATTGCGAGGGCCTAGGTCCTTGCCGCGCCAGGCGAAGGAGAGTGCCCCTTCGGCGAACGGGAGGATGGAAATTTTCAATTTCGGGAACGGCTCCCGCGGTCGATTCCGTCATTCAGGAATCGGTGACGAAAAGGGCGGCACAACCCCTTGTAAAATAACAGGTTTTCATTTGGCACCAAAAATGCTTGGGAAACCCTGGAGGAGCATCGGGTAAGGCCAGGATGAAAAGGATGCAATCCTGCATGTACGTCGTGGCGTATGCCTTCGGGATCCTGCGTTTCCTGCTCCGCGCCCGGCCGCCAGCCGGCCTGCTCCACCGTGTTCGAGCCAAGCCTTGGCTCCAACCAACCTAGTGAGGAGGGATTTCCAATGCAGAAATTGACTCTGATGGCGGCAACCGTTGTCGCTACCGCGCTTCTTTTCGGACCCGGCGC
>JBHICL010000667.1:0-2065 GCA_046759605.1 Alphaproteobacteria bacterium
GGAGGTTCAAATCCTCTCACCCCGACCAACTAATCAGTCCTGATTGACGCTCTTTCGTCCTTCGTACCCCTAACACAGGCTTGACCCCTGCTGGATGAGGGGCTACATTGACGGCAGGCCATGAAACTCGGCTTCTCCGTACCCGTCGCTGGCACGTTGGCATCACCTGAAAATCAGGTGCGCGTGGCCCAGCACGCGGAGGCTCTCGGGTACCACTCGCTCTGGGTCTTTCAGCGGTTGCTCTATGCGCTTGAGCCAAAGTGTGACTATCCGCCCTTGCCGGGTCAGCCGTGGCCGAAACCGTTCGAGCGTGTCGCAGACCCGATCGTCACGCTGGCGTACGTGGCAGGGGCGACCAAGCAGATTCGTCTTGGAACGAGTGTCCTGATCATGCCCTACTATTCGCCCATTCTCCTGGCAAAGCAGCTCGCGACCCTTGACATTGTGTCGGCCGGACGCCTTCATGTCGGCCTTGGAGTCGGCTGGTCGGAAGATGAGTACGATGCCGTGGGCGTGCCATTCAAACAACGCGGTAAGCGGGCAGACGAGTTTCTTCAGTGCCTTAAAGCCATCTGGACTCAGGAGGTCGTAGAGTTTCAGGGTGAGTTCTACCGCGTGCCGAGGGCGAAGATCGAGCCCAAGCCCATGCAGAAGCCGTATCCACCGATCACTGTGGGCGGCTACGGTGTCGCCGCCGTCCGGCGCGGCGTTATGCTCGCCGATGGCTTCAACGGGGGGAATGTCCCGCTTGCTGACGTGGCTGCGCTCGTGAAGGAAGTCGAGGCAGTGGCCGAGACGCTGGGACGCGACCCCCAGACTCTGCACATCGTGTCTCGAGGTTCGCTCCAGCTCCGTGAGTCGCCCGGGGCCAAGGACCGACGGCCCCTCTGGGGAACGCTCGAAGAGATCCGCGGGGACGTTGGGCGCTACGCGGAGGCGGGGCTGACCGAGCTCTTTCTCGAGGCGAATTTCGATCCGAATCTCGTGACGCTCGAGCGACTCCTAGAGGTAATGACCGCGCTTGCCCCTCGCCACGTGAAGCTTTGATTCCTGCCCTCCATGCGGATCGTCTTCCCTGAGGGTGCGGAGTTCGTCCAGCGCCCCGAGGCCTTAGAGCCCCTCCGGCGGCTGGGCACGCTGGAGATCCGGCCGGGCGCGCCCCGCGGTAAGGCGGACCTGATCGAACGCATTCGGGATTGCGAGGCCGTCTTTCTCGACTACTCGCGCATGGATGCCGAGGTCCTCCGGCAATGCCCGAAGCTCAGGTTTATCTGCTTTCTCGGCGTCGGCTATGCGGCGCATATCGACGTGGAGGAGGCAACACGGCGGGGAATCGTGGTCGCCTACACACCGGACTACGGCGCCACCTCCGTCGCCGAGCACGCCCTGGCGCTGATCTTGGCGCTGAGCCGCCACATTCCCACGTCGTGCGTGTGCTTCAAGGAAGGGCGCTGGGAGCCCGGTCGCTTCCAGGGAACCGAGCTCCGCGGCAAGACGCTTGGAATCGTTGGGCTTGGACCAATCGGGTCGGAGATGGCGCGGCTCGGCGCCGGCATCGGTATGTACCTCCTCGGCTGGACCCGCCGGGCCACTCCCGAGCGAGCGCAACATGGCCTGGTGCTGGTAGCGCTGGAAGAGCTCTTTGGCCGGGCCGACGTGGTGTCGCTCCACCTCGGCTACCGGTCGGAGACTCACGGGCTTGTTTCCCGCGGGCTGCTGGAGCGGATGCGGCCGGAGGCCTATTTCATCAACACGGCCCGGGCCAAGATCGTGGACAATGTCGCGCTAGCGGAGCTCTTGCGTACGGGGAAGATCGCGGGTGCCGCACTGGACGTGCATGAGGACGAGCCGCCGCACGAATCGTACATCTTCCGGAACCTATCCAACGTCGTTCTCACCCCTCACATCGGGTACAACACGCGCGAGGCAAGCTGGAAAATGCTGCAGATCGCTATCGCCACGCTCGAAGCCTTCGTCCGCGGCGAGCAGCTGCATGTCGTAAACCCCCCGGTGCGGACCTAACCCCTGCTGGCTACGGCGCGCGTTCGGCGCTGCGGAGCCGCGC
>JBHICL010000668.1:0-2057 GCA_046759605.1 Alphaproteobacteria bacterium
GTCTCGAACCTACCCCGTCGGCCTTAGACGACGGCGATTGTCCGGCGATCCGCCGGCCATGCTAGACTCGAATACCCTGCGCGAGAGCTTGGTTGGAGTGACCAGGGTGGGGACCCGTACCGCGTTTCATGCTCGAGTCCTGCTGCGTCGCTTCTTTCGTAACGAGCACCTGATCCTCTCGGTGCTGGCGCTCGTTATCGGCGGCGTCTCGGCTCTGGGCGCCGTCGCGTTCCGTCTTGGCATCGGCAGCGTGCAGTTCCTCGGCTTCGGCTTCACCTCCGAGCTCGTCCTCACGGGCACCCGTGTCCTGCCATGGTGGCAGATCCTGCTCGTGCCCACGATAGGCGGTTTGGCGGTGGGAGTGTTCCTCGACCGGTTCATCCGCGGTGGACGGGCCCATGGCGTCGCACAGGTGATCGAAGCCGGCGGCTCCCCGGGATGTCGCATGTCGTTCCGGGACGGTATCGTTTCGGCGGTGGGGTCCATGGCGTCCCTTGGCGTCGGCGCGTCGACCGGCCGTGAGGGTCCCGTCGTGCACCTCGGCGCAACTCTCGGCGCCTGGCTTGCCGAGCGCCTGCAGCTCAATCAACGCGGCTCGAGAACGCTTCTCGGTTGCGGCGTGGCCGCAGCCGTCGCCGCGTCCTTCAATGCCCCGATCGCCGGCGTTCTGTTTGCCCTCGAGGTGGTCATCGGCCACCACGCGCTCAGGGCTTTCGCCCCCATCGTTGTCGCGGCGGTAACCGGGACAGCGATCGGCCGGGCGGCCTTCGGCGACGCTCCGGCGTTCGTGGTGCCCGAGAACTACATTCTGAGCTTCTGGGAATTCCCCGCCTTCATCCTGCTCGGCGTGGTGAGCGCGATCGTCGCCATCACGTTCATTCACGGGACTTTTCTCTCGGCCTCGCTGGCCGAAAGGCTGCCCGTCCCGAGCTGGACGCGCCCGGCGCTCGCCGGCCTCGTGGTCGGCACCATCGCCATCTTCCTGCCCCACGTGCTCGGTGTCGGCTACGAGGCGACCGACATAGCGCTGAGGGGCGAGTTCGAGCTGACCCTGCTTATCTCCTTGATCGTCGTGAAGCTGGCGGCCACCGCGATCTGCCTTGGTTTCGGCTTCGGCGGCGGCGTGTTCAGCCCATCGCTGTTCCTCGGCGCCATGGTCGGCGGCGCGTTCGGAATCGCCGCCGGCTCGGTGTTTCCGGATCTGTATTCGGGGACCTCCGCTTACGCCCTCATCGGCACCGGCGCGGTCGCCGGGGCGGTGCTGGGTGCGCCCATGTCGACGATTCTCATCATCTTCGAGCTGACCGGCGACTACGCCATGACGATTGCGGTAATGATCGCCACGGTTGTCGCAAGCCTCATCACGCAGCAGTTCTATGCCCGATCGTTCTTCTATCGTCAGCTCGAGCGCAGCGGCGTAGATGTCCACAAGGTCCATGAGCAAGCGTTGCTGAGGAGCATGCGCGTCGACGAGGTGATGCGGACCGACTACGTGACGGTCGGCCCCGGTGCGGACGTGAACGAGGTGCGCGCGAGGCTACAGGACGCGCCCTACGGCGAGCTGTTCGTCGTCGACGGCGACGACCGTCTCCACGGCGTCCTCACCTATGCCGAACTCGACGCCGCGGTTTCGAAGGCCGACGACGACTCCCTCACCGCGTCGGACATGGCGCGTCCGAGCCCGACCGTGCTGCTCGCCGGTGACGATCTGGACCGGGCGCTCGGCGTCATGCGCATGGAGCGGGAGGAGCACGTGCCGGTGGTGGCCGACCTGGAGGGACTGACAGTCGTCGGCTTCGTCCACGAACGCGACGTGATGCACGCCTACAATCGCACGTTGCTCGAGGAACGGGCCGAAGAGCGCGGACACAAATAACCGGCGGTGCGTCAGAAGCTCGGGTTCATGCGCAGCCACTGGTAGCGGTCCATCGAAGGCACGGTGACGTCCCTGGGGCCTTTGCCGGTACTAAGGATCGTCAGCGTTACATCCGAGCCCGCCGAGCCGCTCGACCATAGAGCGCGGTAGAAGGCGGCGACGTCGGTCACGTCCTTGCCGT
>JBHICL010000669.1:0-2051 GCA_046759605.1 Alphaproteobacteria bacterium
GGCCGAGGCTCTCCGCAATCTCGTCCGTCACCGTCTGGATCCGCACGCCGAGCCAGCCGCGTTTCGTGCGGCCATACTCGCGCAGTTGAGCGATGACGCGCTGGGCGATCGTCGATGGGATCGAGAACCCGATGCCGACGCTGCCACCCGTTGGCGAGAATATGGCGGTGTTCACGCCGATGATCAGGCCGTCCATGTTGAACAGCGGACCGCCGGAATTTCCGCGGTTTATCGAGGCGTCGGTCTGAATGAAGCTGTCGTACGGCCCGGCATTGATGTCACGTTGCACGGCCGAAATGATCCCCGCCGTCACCGAGCCGCCGAGGCCGAAAGGGTTGCCGATCGCAACGACCCATTCGCCGACACGGGCGGTTTCCGAGTCGCCCCACTGGAGCGCCGGAAGCTCCCGCCCGGCATCGATCTCGAGAAGTGCAAGGTCCGTCTTGGGGTCCCGTCCGAGGACCTTCGCCTCGTGCCGTGTGTTGTCGGCGAGAACGACCGTGATCTCGTCCGCATCGGCGATCACGTGATTGTTCGTGACCACCAGGCCCGAGCTCTCGATGATGAAGCCGGATCCCAGGGACGTCGCCCGGCGCGGGGCGTTCTTCGGGTTTTGGTCGAAGAACTCGCGGAAGAATTCCTCGAAAGGCGAGCCTGGAGGCGCCTGAGGCACGTCCTCGCGTTGCCGGCGCACGACCTGGCTCGTCGAGATGTTCACAACCGACGGCAAAAGCCTTTCCGCCATGTCGGCGAAGGTCTCCGGCGCCTCACGGGCCGACACCTGGACCATGAACGCGAAGCCAAGGGTCGATGCCAGCAAAAGCGCCCCACCGGCGCGTAATCCGGCCGACGCGGCACCACGGATCGTCTCGTTTCTAGCCAGCATGTGTTCCGGTATCTCCCTTGTTTCGCCTGGGTGGCCCACGTGCGCGCCAGGCTTCGACACCTCACAGCCCCATATGGCACGGCGCCGCTGCGGCTTCAAGACGCGGCCATACGCCCGCCCAAGCGCGGGCCGCAGCCCGGCTGGGCTGTATCTCCGGTTCTCCAGACGGCCTCACGTCCGGTTCACCGCAAGACGAACATGATAACGAACCCGACGGCGACCGCGATGAGACCGCCGGAGCGCAGCGTCGAGGCCGGCATCTCTTCGATCCGCCCGATCAGCCGCTTCATGGGCTCTGGCGCCGCGGCGTAGATCGCACCTTCTACAATAAGGATCAAGGCTATGCCGATGATCAAATAGGACAGATACGTCGCCACGGCTCGTGAATCCCTTCTTCCGCTCGCACGCGATACTCCGCCGGCTCATTCGCCGTCGTCGTCCGGAGCATCGGTGCTTCCGTCTCCGCCGACGCGGCCGAAGTAACGGAAGAAGTCGCTGTCCGGCGCCAGCACCATCGTGGTGTCCTCTGGGTTGAACGTTTCCCGGTACGCCTCGAGGCTGCGGTAGAAGTCGAAGAACTCGGGGTCCTGCCCGTAGGCGATACCGAGGACGCGGTTTCGCTCCGCATCTCCCTCGCCGCGCAGGATCGCCGACTCGCGGCGAGCCTCGGCCAGGATCTCCACCTGCTGGCGATCGGCGGTCGCGCGAATCCGCCGCGAGACCTCCTCACCCTCGGCGCGAAGCAGGTTCGCTTCGCGTTCGCGTTCGGAGCGCATGCGGTCGAAGACGTTCTGCCGCACGTCCTCGGGCAGCTCCGATCGCCCGATGCGAACGTCCACCACATCGACGCCGAACTTTTTGCCCTCGGTAACGGCGAGATCAAAGATGCTCGTCATGATCTCGGCGCGCTCCGCGGACAGGATGTTGGTCATCGAGCGTCGCGCCACGACGTTCCTCACCGACGAGTTGAGGATGCGTCCGAAGCGGTCGTTGAAGATGGCCTCCGTTCGCACGCGCTGCAGGAACAGGCGCGGGTCGGTTATGCGGTACCGGGCGAAGGCGTCGAGGTTGATGCGCTTCTGGTCGATGAGGATCACCTCGGCCGCCGGCGGATCCAGGCTCAGTACCCGGCGGTCGAAGAAGACGACGTTCTGAAGGAACGGGA
>JBHICL010000670.1:0-2049 GCA_046759605.1 Alphaproteobacteria bacterium
TCGTCTTCGAGGACCTCCACTGGGTGGACGCGGCGACGGAGGACTACCTGCGCTTCGTCGCCGCCAGTGTTCCGACGAGCCGAGTTCTCATGATCCTCACCTATCGCCCGGGCTACACGCACCCCCTCGGCGAGCGCACCTATCACACTCGCGTCGGCCTCGGCGCGCTGTCGAGCGAGGACAGCGTCCAGATGGCCCGGGCGATCCTGGCCACCGACGTCCTGCCCGTCGCGCTGAAGGACCTGATTGCCGCGAAGGCCGAGGGCAACCCCTTCTACCTCGAGGAGCTGGTGAAAGCGCTGGCCGAGGCCGGCACGATTCGCCAGGAGGGCCCGTCGTACGTCCTGACCCGGCCGCTCGAGGCGACGGATGTCCCCGGGACCGTGCAGGACGTGATCATGGCGCGCATCGACCGGCTCGCTCCCGCTCCGCGACGGACGCTCCAGCTCGCCTCGGTGATCGGCCGTGAGTTCACCGGCCGGCTACTCGACCGCCTGTCGGACGTCCCGGAGCCGACCGAGGGAGCGCTGCGGGAACTGAGCGCGCTCGAGCTGATCTATGAGCGAAGCCTGTTCCCGGAGCTGGCCTACATGTTCAAGCACGCGCTCACGCACGGCGTGGCGTACGATTCGCTCCTGCGGGAACGCCGAAAGGCGCTGCATGGCCTCGTCGGGCTCGCGATCGAGGAGCTGTACGCCGACCGGCTCGCCGAGTACTACGAAGTGCTCGGCCACCATTTCTCGCAGGCGGAGGACTGGGAGCGGGCCCTGGCGTACCTCCGGAAGGCCCAGGAGAAGGCCGCCAAAGCGTTTGCCCTCCGCGACGCGCTGGCGCTGAGCGAGCAGGCACTGGACGCGGCCCGGCAGCTCGGCCCGGCGGTGCCGGTGGCGACGCTCATGGAACTCCACCGGGCGAGGTCCGAGTACCACTTCGCGACGGGAGCCTACACATCAGCCCGGAAAGAGGCGGAGCGTTGGTTCGAGCTCGCGCGGCAGGCTGGGGATCGGGCGAGCGAGGCCACCTCACTGGCCTCGGTGGGCCTGGCGGCGCAGTGGGCGGAGGACTTCGACGGGGCTCGCGAGTCCACGCGCGAGGCCATTCGCGTCGCTGAGGAGGTCGGTACCTCCTGGGCCCTCGCCCGTGGCAATCTGACCCTCGGACACATCGCCGCCGTGACCGCGGACTTCGAGGAAGCGACCCGTCGATTCGATCGCGCCCTGGCGATCAGCCGGGCGAGCGGCGACCTGGTCCACCAGGCAATGAGCCTACAATACCGGGCGCTCGCCCCCAACTGGCAGGGCGAGTACGACCAGGCCGCCGCCCTCCTCGGTGAGGGTGTTCGGATGTCGCGCGAGCACAACCTGCTGGTCCCGTTTCTCCGATGCCTGTGGTTTCACGGCATCGCGCTGACGGGCAAGGGCGACTACGATGCCGCCGCCGCGGCGCTGCGAGAGGGGCTCGCCCGGTCGGAGAAGATTGGTGACGAGGCATCTTTGGCCCGCTTTCTCAACACCCTGGGCTGGCTCCATGCCGAGTGCGAGGACCACGAGCCCGCCGTTGAGCTCAGCGACCGCGCGGGCGCTTTGGCGAGCAAGTCGCGCCACGCGACGGCGGTCGAGCGGACCGCCTACGTGGCGGTCAACAAGGCCGACGTGTTCATGGCCAAGGGGGACCTCGTCCTGGCTCGGGAAGCGCTCGAGCAGGTGCGGCGCCTCGTCGAGGACCCGGCGTCCCACGAGTGGATGAAGTGGCGCTACGCGCTCCACTTCCACATCACCGAGGGCGAGTTTTGGCTCGCCCGGGGCGACCTCCGGCGGGCCGAAGCCTCCTGCGATCGCGGGCTGGACCAGGCGACACGTACCGCCTCCCGCAAGTACGTGGCGCGGGCGTGGCGGCTCAAAGGCGAGATCGCCACCGCGCGCCGCGACTGGGACGCCGCCGAGCGCGCCCTCGCTCAGGCCCTGGCCGTTGCGCGCGCGACGGGCAACCCCCCGCAGCTCTGGAAGACGCATGTCGCCTTGGGCCGATTCCACGCAGGCATTAAAAAGC
>JBHICL010000671.1:0-2046 GCA_046759605.1 Alphaproteobacteria bacterium
GACGGCTACATCAACAGAGCGGACACCGAAGCCGCCTATTCGAGCGGAACGTCGGAGTCCAGCGACCCGCCTCCTGACGACGGCGGTTCGACGTCGACGGATGACGGCGCTCTCATCCTGCCGGAATAGACGAAGCAGAGTGTTTCGAGACCAAGAGGGGGAGCACTTTGCACGCGAAAGCAAGCGTCATCGTTCTCACGATGGTAATCGCGGGCTGCTCGACCGTGCAGTCGGGCGTGAGCGACCTGAAAGACGGATTCGGCCGCGTCGCCTCGCGCATAGATGCGGCGCTTCGCGGACCCACCGAGCTCTACAACAACCTCACCGACGAGGACGTCGAGATCGCCGTCCGGGCGATGCAGGTCGCCATGGAGACGAAGCCCACCGGTGAGGCCGTGGACTGGACCAACCCCACCAGCGGCAATGCCGGCGCCTTCACGCCGCGCCGCACCTTCATCACCGATCGCGGGATTTTCTGCCGCGACTACGAGGAAAAGCTCGAGGTCGGCGAACGATCGGGCGTCGTCAACAACACCGCGTGCCGTTCCGAAGACGGGGTCTGGACCTGGGTGAGCTGACGCGCCGGGGACCCCTTGGGGATGTCCTTGGTCAGAAAACGAACTGGAGACAACTCCTCAGCGCGGCCACCCATCCCCCCTCGGCCCGCGCGGACCGCACAGGTGGCGCCTTCGGGATCGGCGTCCATTCCAGCTCGCCCTTGAGACGGACCACCGCCTCCTCCGCATCCAGGCCAAGGTGCTTCGCGTAGGCGCGCACAAAGCCGATCGCATAGATACGGCCTGGCAACTCCTGGAAGCGGCCCGCCTCCAACGCGGCGAGGTACCGGGGGTGGATGCGCAGAACGCGTGCCACCCCGCCGAGGCTCAGGTTCCGCTCCAGCCGCCGCCGACGGAGCGTCGTCCCGAGACGGCCGGGGCCCAAATCGTCGCTCTCCACGAAAATCAACCGCAAAGCCATGTGTCTCGATCCAGGTTTCCTGCGTGGCGCGGAGCGTCCTTCCCTCGACGCCGCCGCGCCCGGTGAACATTCGGTGGGCGCGGGAATTATCGAGGCACCCACGTCGGTCGACCAGCCGCGCGGAGGGTGATGTTTTCGGGAGGGAAGAGGTATCCCACGATGGCGCCGGGATCGACCGAGGTATGCCTTTGTCGCTCGATTGCCGGTGGTTCGTGCCTCGTGCGGACGACGCGTCGGCGTGCCCCGTTCCGACACATTTGTGCCCCCGGAAGCTCACTCGACGTGGGCACCACCGGAGCGCTACTTGATGTGATTAATCTCACATTGGAGATGGAGCGAGCGGCATATGCTTCCCGGCAACCCAACCGAGCAAGGCGGACGTACACGAAGCGGGGGCATGACAATGACCGATACCAACTCCCGACACTCCGCGGCCCCGGCGGCCCCGTCCCAGGCGTCTCCGGCGACCGTGACCGAGGCGGAAACCGCGTTCCACGACGCAATGGCGGAGTATGGCTTCGACAGCGCCGAGGCCATGGTCGCCCAGCTCCAGCTTCGCGAGCTCAAGTGGAGCCGGCGCCAGCAGGCGGTGAGTGCCGGTTAGGGCCTGTTCGGCTGCCACCCGTGTGCTGTCAGGCGCTTCGAGCCGTCGAGGGCCGTCTGGATGTGACCCGACCCCGACCGAGGTCTTGCCCTGATGGTCGCACGGATCAACGGCCAGTCAAGGGCCGGGGTGCGATGATTCGGACGCGGGTCAGCCCCTGGTGCGCGAAGCCCAGAATTTGGGCGGCACGACGGGAAACGTCGATGATGCGCGCGGCAACGAACGGGCCACGGTCGTTGATCTCGAGCACAACGCTCAGTCCGTTCTCGAGGTTGGTGACCTCGACGGACGTTCCCAGCGGCAACGTTGGATGCGCCGCCGTCAACGCGTCCATGTCGTATGTGGCCTCCGACGCCGTTGGCCTGCCGTGGTGCGGCCGGCCGTACCACGAAGCCACGCCGACGACCGCGTAGAGAGGCGGCTTGGGTTTGGGTTGCGGGCCGGCCTGCGCCTCGGACCATGGC
>JBHICL010000672.1:0-2044 GCA_046759605.1 Alphaproteobacteria bacterium
TGGTGCAGGAGATCATAGAGCCGCGTGAGCAGGAACCTGAGCGCGCTGCCGCGCGCCAATGTGGGCAGGGCGTCGACCTCGGCCGCGTCGCATCGCCGGACCCCGCGGTATCCCTGGAGCAGCGATTGCGCCTTGGTGATGTTGAAACTGCCATCGGGCTCGAAGCACCAGGCGTTCATCGCGATGGCCAGGTCATAGGCGAGGAAATCGTTGCAGGCGAAATAGAAATCGATGATCCCGGACACCCGGCCATCGAGGAAGAAAACGTTGTCCGGGAACAGGTCGGCGTGGATGACGCCCTCGGGGAGGTCCTGGGGCCAGGTTTTTTCCAGGTGGGCGAGCTCCTCGGCCAGCTCTTCCGCGAGGCCGGCGCGGACCTCATGGGCGCGCTCGGCGCAGGTCTCGAAGAGACGCCTCCAGCCGGCGATCGAAAGGTCGTTTGGCCGGCTCGGCAGGAATTCCCGGCCGGCGACATGAAGCTCTGCCATGGCGGCGCCGAGGGCGCCGCAGTGCTCGGGCGTTATGCGCCGTGGCCACATCCCGGCGAGGAAAGTGACGATGGCGGCTGGTCGCCCGCAGAGCCTCCTGAGCGCCGCGCCGTCGCGACCGTGAATGGGGGTCGGGCAGGCGATGCCGCCGGCCGCGAGATGGTCCATGAGTTCGAGGAAGAAAGGCAGGTCGTTCTCGCGGACACGCTTCTCGTAAAGGGTCAGGATGTAGGTGCCTTCGGCCGTCTGCAGAAGGTAGTTCGAGTTCTCCACGCCCTCGGCGATCCCCTTGCAGGCAATCACCGGGCCGATGTCGTATTCGGCGACGAAGGATCTGAGTTCGTGATCCGATACCTCGGTGTAGACCGCCATATCGAGCGCCGGGTCCCTCAGACCACCAGCGCGCGCGGCAGCTTGAAGTGGATGTCCTCCTGGGTCACGGGAAGCTCCTCCACGCTCACCGCGAAGCGTTCGCGGCACGCCGCCACCAGCTCCTCGACCAGCAATTCCGGCGCCGATGCGCCGGCGGTGATACCGAGGCTGCGGACGCCGTCGAGGCGACGCCAGTCGATGTCTTTCGCGCGCTCCACGAGCATGGCGTTGGCGCAACCTGCCCTCGATGCCACCTCCACCAGGCGGTTCGAGTTCGACGAGTTCGGCGCGCCTATGACAACGAGCGCGTCGCAGCGTCGGGCGATTGCCTTCACGGCCTGTTGGCGGTTCGTGGTGGCGTAGCAGATGTCTTCCTGCTTCGGGCCCTGAATGGCCGGGAAACGGCGCTTGAGCTCGGTGATGATCTCGGCGGTGTCGTCCACGGACAGCGTGGTCTGTGTGATGTAGGCCAGATTCTCCGGGTCGGCCACGCTCAGGCGCTGGGCCTGATCGAGGGTCTCCACGAGCGAGATGGCGCCCGCCGCCAGCTGTCCCATGGTGCCGATGACCTCGGGGTGATCGCGATGGCCGATCAGAATGATGTGCCGGCCGGCGACTTCTTGGCGCTCCGCCTCGCGGTGAACCTTGCTCACCAGGGGGCAAGTGGCGTCCACATGGAAGAGCTCGCGGCGTTCGGCTTCCGCCGGCACCGACTTGGGCACCCCGTGCGCCGAGAAGACCACCCGTGCGCCTTCCGGGACCTCGTCGAGCTCGTCGACGAAGATCGCGCCCTTGGCTTCGAGGGCTTCCACGACGAAACGGTTGTGGACGATCTCGTGACGCACGTAGATCGGCGGCCCGAACCTGTCGAGCGCCAGCTCGACGATCTGTATGGCCCGGTCGACCCCGGCGCAGAAGCCGCGTGGGCTGGCAAGGCGGATCGTAAGCGGCGGTTTTGTCATTGGGGCGGATGATCTCGCGAGGAGCTGCAACGCGGTTGCAGTACTTCCTGACCGGCCTTGTCCTCCGCGGGCGGCTCGACTAAAGTCCGCGGGGTTCCAAGAGAGCACTAGCCTTCGACTCTCTTCATATCGTAGCGCAAGCGGCCGAGGCAAGCGCATCGACGGCGCGCAGCCACGTGGCGGGGATGCGAGGGGGACGCGGGATGAGAGGCTTGGTGTTGG
>JBHICL010000673.1:0-2032 GCA_046759605.1 Alphaproteobacteria bacterium
GTGCCGGAGCTCATCACCACGCCAAAATCCGAGATCCGCGAGAAATACGAGCGGTTGGCGCGCAAGTATGATCGGGCGGAGTGGCTCCCGGAGGTGCTGGGATTGGGGAAGCTGCGCCGGGCGCTCATCGGGAGGGCGGCCGGCCAGGTGCTCGAAGTCGCCATTGGAACCGGCAAGAACCTGCCGTTCTATGCGCCCGGCGTGGACGTGACCGGTGTGGATCTCAGTCCCGCCATGCTGGCCCAAGCGAAGAAGCAGGCCGCCCGGGCGCGGTTCCCGGTGCGCCTCGCCGAAATGGACGCGGAGGACCTGCGCTTCGACGCCCTGTCGTTCGACACTGTCGCGTCGTCCTGCACGGTGTGCACGTTTCCCGATCCGGTGCGCGCGCTCCAGGAGATGTCGCGGGTGTGTCGTCCCGATGGGCGGATCCTGCTGCTCGAGCACGGGCGCAGCGACCGGCGCTGGCTTGGCGGCGCCCAGGACCGGCTGGCCCGGCTGCATGCTCGTACCGCCGGCTGCCAATGGAACCGTGAGCCGCTCGAGCTGGTGCGCCGGGCGGGCCTCGAAGTGCGGCGCAACGAGCGTGTCTTCTTCGGCATCTTCCATATCATCGAAGCAATGCCCGCAGCCGCGAGCCGATGACGGGTGAGGGCGGCTCATGGCGAAGGAGAGCGCGGGCGTTCTGATGTACAGGCGACGGCGCGGGAGGCTGCAGGTGTTCCTCGTGCATCCCGGGGGCCCGTTCCGGGGAAGGACCTCGGGGCCTGGTCGATCCCCAAGGGCGAGTTCGGCCCCGGCGAGGACCCTCTGGAGGCGGCGAGACGGGAGTTCGAGGAGGAGACCGGCATGCCGGTGGCAGGATCGTTCAACCGGCTCACGCCACGAAGACAACCCAGCGGCAAAATCGTCCACGCGTGGGCGGTGGAAGGCGACTGCGACGCCGCCGCTATCGAAAGCAACAAATTCTCCATGGAATGGCCGCCGAAATCCGGCCGCATGCGTGAGTTTCCGGAAGTCGACAGCGCCAGGTGGTACGACGTCGGCCTCGCCAGGGACAAGATCCACAAGGGACAGATCGCTTTTCTCGATGAGCTCGAGGCCCGTCTCTTGACGGCCGGCGATACCGGGTGAGGTGGGTCGGGTCCATGCGCCTTCACGACATCGTCGACACGTCGCGACGCGTCGCCGAGGCCAGCGGTCGGCGGGAGAAGATCGAGCACCTGGCCACGTGCATCCGGCACGCGCCGGCCAACCGCGTCGAGACGGTCGTCGGCTACCTGTCTGGCGAGCCGCCCCAGGGCCGTCTCGGCATCGGCCCCGCGATGCTGCGCGACGCGAACCCGGACGCGGCGGCGGGCTCGCCCCGGCTGACCATCGACGAGGTCCACGGCGTCTTCGAACAAATCGTCGAGGCGCGGGGCCCCGGGGCGACCGGCCAGCGCGTCCGGCTGCTCCGGGATCTGCTGAGGAGGGCCACCGCCGAGGAACAGAGCTTCCTCAGGCGCCTGGTCATCGGCGAGCTCCGCCAGGGGGCGCTCGAGGGTTTGATGGTGGATGCGGTGGCCCGGGCCGCCGGCATCCCCGCGCGGCAGGTGCGGCGCGCCACCATGGTCTCGGGCGAGCTGGGTCCCGTGGCCCGTATCGCCCTGACCGAGGGATCCACGGGCCTCTCCCGGCTGGCCATCCGCACGTTCCGGCCCGTCAAGCCAATGCTGGCCCAGCCCGCCGACGACATCGCGGACGCCTTGGACCGGCTCGGCGAGGCCGCGCTCGAGTACAAGATGGACGGGGCGCGGGTGCAGGTCCACAAGTCCGGCGGGGACGTGGCCGTATTCACGCGCCGGCTCAACGACGTCTCCCAATCGGTGCCGGAGATCGTGGAGGCCGCCCGCGGCCTGGCCGTTCGGGAAATCATCCTCGACGGCGAGGCCCTCGCCTTCCGTCGCGACGGCCAGCCGCATCCGTTCCAGGTAACGATGCGGCGCTTCGGGCGCAAGACGGACGTGGCGCGTCTTCGCGAGACCCTGCCGCT
>JBHICL010000674.1:0-2032 GCA_046759605.1 Alphaproteobacteria bacterium
AGTCCTCGGTGAAGAAGTCGGGCCAGCGTTCGACATCGAACGTATCGAGGCAGTCTGCGTAATCGTAACAGAACTCCTCGACCTCAAAGCGCAGCTCTCTCAAATCCATCGTCATTGCCGTTGCCGCCTGATCTAAGGGCGGAATCAGAAGCCCATGACGTTCCGGTAATGGGTGTAAAACGCCCGGATCGCCGATTCGGTCACCATGTGGTCCTCGTCCTTGACGCCGGCACCGCCCATCTCGAGCACCGCTTCGGCGTTCGGGTGTGGCGACACGCCGAACTGGATCGCCTCCATGACCTCGCTGTCATCGATGGAGACGAAGCCGGCCGGACCCATCAGGTTGGCCTGGCGCAGGCGCCGCTGGGTCATGTCTGCGCTGTCATCGGCGTAGCCGAAGAAGGTCCAATGCAGCTCGAACGCCTCGGGGCCCAGGGTGTGGATCTGGCGCATGGCCAGCGTGTTGGACTGCTGCTGGACGATAAGATTGGGCCAGATCGTCTGCATCACCACCGTGGCATCGCCGGCGAACTCCCGCACCGGCTGGAGCATCTCGGGGTCGTTGAGCGTGAGTTTCTCGTCGAACACGCGGATTTCCCGCGTTCCCTCCGAGGCCTTTTGCGCGCCGCGCCGGGCGACCTGGACCGCGTGCATACCCGTCTTTTCGTCCATCTGGACGGCGGAAGGCGTGTCGGCCCGGAACAGCCCGAACGAGACCAGGAAGACGTGCATGAGGCTGGCATGGTAGGGGTCGCGCAAATTTTCGGCCATGAGCTTCCAGTTGGACCGCATGCGCTGGCGCGAATAACCCAGGATGCGAAGCTCGCGGCCGTCGAAGACGCGGTCGAAATAGCCCAGCATCTTGGGCCCGAGATAGTCCTCCAAGGACGGCATGGCGTGATCGAAGGAGGCGAAGATGACGCCGTTGCGCGTCACCACCTTGAGCTTTTCGAGGCCATGGTCCTCGAGCTTGAAGTCCTTGGGCATGCCGCCTTTCTTCTTGACCCCGCGGCGGAACGGAAGGCCGATAAGGGCGCCCTTGAGGTCGTAGGTCCAATGGTGATAGGGGCAGATGAATTCACGGGTGTTGCCGTACTCGCGGTAGCAAAAGCGTGACCCGCGGTGGGCGCAACGGTTGACGACGACGTTGATGCCGCCTTCCAGGTCGCGGACGAAGACGACCGGCTTGTCACCGACCTTGGTGCGCCGGTAGTCCCCGGGATTGGGAAGCTCCGCTTCAAGGCCGATGTAGTTGTAACTGGACCCGCCGAAGATCAGGTCCTGCTCTCTCTTGTAGATTTCAGGATCCGTATAGACCCAATAGGGCACCCTCGTGACCCTGTGCTCGGGCCATTTGTGCCTCACGGCATCATGCCCCGGTGCCGTCGCCATCATTGCGTCCCCATCCAAGAATGCTATCGGTTGCGTTGCGACGTCCGCCTTCACCTTCAATTCAAGTGATACCTTGTCAAGTGGTGCCTTGCGCCGCCGTCTTCCAGGGACCCGGCAAACCCTGCTTCGGCACGTTGCCGCTGGTAACGGCGCATCCACCGCCCGGCGCACCCTGTCCCGGTGCCGCCATCGTAAACGCCAGCGCGGCAAGGAAACAAGGCGTAGATATCGATATCCTCAAGCCGGGCCGCGCCGGTTCCGGAGCCCGAAGGTGGCCCCGAAGGCGAAGGCGGCGAGTGCCGCGCCGATCAGGATTCCTTCGATCCACGGCGCGATCAAAGAGACCCCGGCGCCCGCCAGCAAAAGCCGCGCCCACCACGAAGTGGCCGTCTTCCAGTAGCCTTCCACGGCCAGCGCCAACAGCACCACCCCGGCGCCTGCGGTGATGAACGCCGCCAGGATTTCCCATGGAGAGCCGATCATCAGGAGTTCGGGCCCGTAGACGAAGGCGAACGGCACGATGAACGCCGCCAGGGCCAGGCGCACGGCAAGCGCGGCGATGTGCAGCGGATTGGCCTCGGCGAACGACGAGGCGGCGTAGGCGGCCACCGCCACCGGCGGCGTGATCGCCGACATCACC
>JBHICL010000675.1:0-2022 GCA_046759605.1 Alphaproteobacteria bacterium
CGTCGCGCAAATCGACGCCGTCGAGCGCGATCGTGCCGCCGTCGGGGTCGGGGCTACCCCTCATGACGCCCGATGGCCGGTGCAGCATTTCCGTTACGGCGCGGGAGGATCCCTACGCGCACTACGGGGAATTGCCCGAGGTCGCTGACTACCTAGATCCGATCACTAATCCTTGCGGCACCGAGGTACCGCAGGACGCGAACAACGACGGCGTGCTCGACGGAACGACGAACCGGCTCAAGCTCAAACAGCAGTCCGCCTCTATCACGATCCAGCTCGATGCGAGTGGAAACCCGATCCAAAACGCCGATGGCACATACCTGAGTACAGAGGATCTGACTGGCGACGGTATGGCGGGTGATCCGGTCAGCCCGGTCACATATGTCGATGTGGATTCAACCGTTAAAGACCTCATAATCGGCGACCAGGCTTACACTGACATTGGGGATTGGATCTGGAATCCCGATCAGGAGAGGTTCGAGATCCACCTGGGCGCCGGCACCTACTGCGGCGGGGGTCAAGTCCGAGAAGTGCTGGATATTTTGGTCTGGGGTTGGTCCTTTGAGGGCGGTTTGGCGAGGCCGTTTTCGGCCTCGTAGAGCTGATCGAGGTCGTGCCTGACGGCCTGCATCTGGCGCCTCTCGAACTCGGTAATGCTGATGTTTCGCCAACGTTCGGCGGCGCGGATCATGGCGCCGAACATGAGCTTCAAGACCGCCTTCTCGCCGAAGGCATTGGGGATGATCTTGAGACGCCGGCGTTCCTCGAGGAACAGTCGTTCGAGAAGATTCGTGGTCCGGATCGCCTGGCGGTGGCCGACCGGCATCATCAGGTGCGCGATGCAGGCCTCGAAGTCGTCCTCGAAGCAGGCGACAGCGGTGGGCAGCTCTTTCTCGTAGTCGGCGACCACGCCCTCGGCCAGCTCTCTGGCGATCGCCCGGCTGGGCGCCTGGTACGAGGCCAAGACCCGGGCCTTGAACTGGGGCCAGAGGTCCTCGGGCACCTTGGCCGCGAGGTTGCGCAGACGGTGCGCCAGACAGCGCTGGCGCGCCGTGCGCGGAAAACACGTTTCGATCGCCTTGATGATCCCTGGCGCCCCGTCACTGGTTACCAGCAAGGGATCGGATAAGCCCCGGCGGCGCATGTCCTGGAAGAAGGCGCTGACCGTTTCGGCGTCCTCCTTGGAGCCCGGCATGAGGTGCAAGAGCACCTTGCGCCCTTCCCAGGTAAAGCCCCAGCCGGCCAGCACCGGTTCCCGCTTCTGCCCGGGGCGCAGGCGCTCGGCGATGCCGTCGACGAAGAGATAGGCGATGTCGTATTCGCCCAGATCCCGCTTGATGAACTCCTGGTAGTCCGCCCACAGCCGCTCGCCCAATTCCGACACAGCCGTGCGCGAGAGCAGCAAGCGGCCCATCTCGTCCCTGAAGGCCTCTTCGATGTCGCGCACCGAAAGCCCGCGTGCAAGCAACTCCACCGCCAGGTCCTCCAGTTGCTCCGTATGGCCTCTCAGGTGTCCGGCGATCACCGACCGGTAGGGCTCCTCACGTCCGGCAACCTGCGGAACCGCGTACTCGACCAGGCCCTCGGCCGTCTTGAGCCTGGCCTTCCGGGTGCCGTTGCGATAGCCCTGGCCCGGCTCGGCGCCGTGTTCGTAATAATCCCGGCCCAGCACATCGCGTTGCTCCGCCTCCATGGCCTCCTCCGCGATCAGCCGGGTAGCCAGCCGGATCAGCTCGCTGCGCGCATCGCTCGTCACCAACCGGCCCTCGATCAGCTCACGCAAAGCTTCCCGCGTCCGCTCGGATGCTGGTACTCTCTTGTCCATGGGGTGCCTCCTTTGATTGAGCCGCGACCCAGCCAGGTCCGACTCGGAAATCCGCATTTCAAAGGATGCACCCCTACCAAATTTTCCAGCAAGTTTAGGACTTCACCTGCTCGAATGGCGGCTTGTGGCTACACCCGGACCTTCCGGACGTGTCCAAGGTACGTCCGGTGTACCTCCAACTTCAGACATTCCATCGG
>JBHICL010000676.1:0-2013 GCA_046759605.1 Alphaproteobacteria bacterium
CGTTGGTCACCTCATAGCGGTCGATCCAGAACGGCTCGAGCGTCACCTGGTGGGCTGGCCGCTCATCCGGAAGGCCGTCGTCGGTCCCGATCGTGGACGTGCCGCCCGGAATGCGCACCATCTGATCGCTCCCGCCTCCCTTGGCACCCTGTCCGAGCGCCAGGGTCGGGTGCGCCCCCGCCATGCCCGCGAGGAGGACGATCAGGAGAACCGACCCGAGACGTCCGCGCCCCATCACCCTCTCCACAGGGCCCCCGGTCAGCCCTTCATGTGCTGCGGCTACGCTCTCTGACGGGCTCCACGATCACCGTCTCCTCGTGAGCTACCCTGTCCGCCGCCGTCATGCCAGACCTCCCATGCCGGCGACGTTCTCAACACACCCTCGTTTCAACCAGCACCGCGCCCTCACCGACGATTCTCGCAGCCTTCCTCGTTGCTTTCAGCGCCCGGCGGCCTGCCCACGAAAGAGCCAGACGCGGCTCTTTTCGTTCCTCTTGAAGGTGCTGTTGACGACGGCGATCGCTCCTGCCCCGTTGACGCCGAGCTTCTTCATCAGCAACCCTTGCTGACTGCCGTTGAAGCCGAGCGCCGGATCGACGCTGCCCGGGATGACCGTCGGCGGCGCGAACGTCCGGCCGGCGTCGCGGGAATACGTGAACCCGAGCCCTTCCGGATAGTCCCGCCGGCTGGGGAACAACTCCCAGCTGACGTACAGGTTGCCCCGGCCGTCCACGCTCAGGGCCGGGAAATTGACGCTTTCGAACTTCTCCGTGTGTGGGCTCGAAATCTCCTTTGGCGCCTCGAAGCTGCGTCCCCCATCGAGCGACCGGGTGTAACGTACGCGATATCGGTCGAAGGGGCTGGCCGCGCTTTCCGCGTAAACGACATGAACGGTTCCCTTGCCGTCCGTCGCGATCTTCGGCGCATCGGAATGCCCGCTGCCTTCGAGGACGATCCGTGGCCTGCCGAACGACCGGCCCCGATCGCTCGACTTGGCGACACGGATGTCCGCGGCCCGGTCTTCGCCGACGGTCCAGGCCAGATACACCTCGCCCCGGGCATCGACGGCCAGGGAGGGGCCGCGTGCGGGCATTGCGTTGCCCCCGCCGGCGATGCGCAACAGGCGGGAGAAGCGGCGGCCCCGATCGGTGGAACGGCTGAACCACAGGGTCCCTTCGTACTCCGTCCAGGCGGCGTAGAGATTGCCTTCGGGGCCCATGGCGAGGTCCAGGCTCCCGTTGTGCCAGTAGCGCCGGGTGAGACGCCCTTTGCCGGACCCGGCGATGTCGTTCGAGAGGTTGAGCGGATCGCTAAAGGTCTTCCCGCCATCGGTCGACCGCGCGAAAAAGATCTCCCCGCCATGCGAGCCTCCGGAAAAGACGATCTCCTGCCAGAGGATATACACCTCGATCGCGTCGGTGGAGGTATGGAACACGCGCTGATCCTCGATGAGCATTCTGGGAAGCCAGGAGAGAATCCGTGGGCTCCTGGAGACGTTGACCGGTTCCTCGAGCCGCTTTTGCCCGTCGGGCGCGTATATCTGGACAAAGATATCCTTCCGGGACTGATCGGCCCAGGCGACCGCGACGAAGCCCTGCCCGTTGATGGCCACGGTGGGGTCGTCGACGTAATCATACTCCGACTCATTCATGCGCCAGGGTCCCCGGTATCCGCCGCCCGAGGCGACCTCGATTTTCTTGCCCCATGTCACCCCCGGGGGGTCCGCTTGCCCGAGCGCGAACACCACGGTCAGAACGACCGCCAGCAGCGCGCAAACGCCAAGGAGTATCTTCACTTCAGGTACTCCTGGATCGAGTGTGAGTGATCCCAACCCATAGGGGTAACCGCAGCCTGTCGCACTGCTCTCAAAAGGAAAATCCCGAGATCGGTCTGATCCAAGGATCTACGAATTCCGGGAAGCAAAGTCGAGACAGACGATCGTGCAATCATCTTAAAGCTCTACGGTTCCTCTTCGCTCACAGCTACCTCAGACTCGCTCTCTGCCGGGCCCGG
>JBHICL010000677.1:0-2012 GCA_046759605.1 Alphaproteobacteria bacterium
GCCCCGCGATGGCAAGCATCACGGGGCCAGGGTTCAATCCACGGTCATATGACCGGCCGGAAATCTACCGTGACCACACCGGATTAGTCACGGGTCGCTTTGGTAGGTCTCACGTCCTCTCGAAAGACAATTCCACTACGAAAGGGAAGGGTCCGAATTATCCTCCGCAAGACGTCGGACAGGCAACCACGCGACCCGCTCAAGCGGTCGCCATGAGACGGCCGACCGCCTTGTTGAGCTCATCGGCGATACGCGCGATCTCACGCGAGGCGGAGCCCACGCGGGCGGCCGAGGCGTAGCCTTCCTGAGCGGCGGCGCCCACGGTCTCGATATTGCGCGAAACCGACTGCACGCCGCGCGCTGTTACCGTGGCCTCTTCGGAGACGTTCTCGGAGTTGTCCGCGAGCGCGGTCACCGATTGGGCGATAGCCTCCGCCTCTCCGGCCGCGCTTCGGATGCGGCCGAGGGTCTCGGATGCGACGGCGCTCTGCTCCTGGGCGACGGCGCTGATCTTGCCGACCGTCGAATTGACTTCGTCGACAACGACGCTCATGTCCGAAATGACCCGTGTGGCGTCCGTCGCGCTGGACTGCATCTGGCGGATCTTGGCTTCGACGTCCTCGGTTGCGGTAGCCGTCTGTTCGGCCAGCGCCTTCACCTCACTCGCGACAATGGCGAAACCCTTGCCGGCCTCACCCGCCCGCGCCGACTCGATGGTGGCGTTGAGCGCGAGCAGCTTTGTCTGGTCGGCGATGGTCCTGATGGCCTCGACCACGTGACCGATGTCCTTGACCGCGCCGTCGAGGAGACCGACCGTCGATGTCGCCGCGGTGGCCTTGTCCATGGCGCTCCTGGCGACCTCCGACGCCTGCTTGGCGTTCGCGGTTATCATGCCAATGGAATCCGCGACCGTCGCCATGGTGTCCACGGCTTCCGAGACCTTGTGAGACATCTCCCTAACGCTCTCGGAGGCCGAGCCCATGCGATCGTTCACACTGCCGACCGTCTCGACCATCGATTCGACGTTCTCGGAGACCGAGGTCGTCGTGCCAACAACATCGCCCACGCGCGCGATCACGTTCTCGGAGTCCCTCCCGAGACGATCCGAAATCGAACCCAGGTCTTCCGACGCCTTGACCAGTCTCTCGGATTGCCCGGCGATCCCGACAACGAGCTCGTGCAGATTTTGCATGAGCATGTTGAACGAGTAGGCGAGCTCGGCCGCTTCGTCGCCGGTCTTTTCGTCGAGGCGGACCTTCAGGTCACCGCCGCCAGTGGCCAGCTCATAGAGCGCCCTTTGAAGATCTCCGGTGCCGAGCGTGGTTCCGTGCTCGGCTATGTTGAGGCCATCGAGCTCGGCCTCGCGGGAAACGCGTAGCCCGACCATCATATGGACGGTCTTGAGAAAGATGTAGCTGGTGCCGAAAGCCCAGACGAATGCCAGGCCCACCCCCATCAGCTGAACGAGGATCTGTGCGAGGCGACCTCCCGCCACGAGCTGATCCGCCGGCATGACGACAGCGAGAAACACGGTGCCCCAGGCCCCGGCGAAGCCGTGCACCGGAACGGCGCCGATGACGTCGTCGAGCTTTAGGCGCTCCTCGAGAAGCCGCGCTCCCACGTAGCAAACGATTCCGCTCGAGAACCCGATGGCCACCGCGCCCCATGTCGTCACCGAATACGCGCCCGCCGTGATTCCCACCAGCCCGGCCAGGACGCCGCTGATGGACCGGTCGGGACGGAAGTATCCGTCGCTGAAGCGACCGATCGCCATCA
Source organism: Alphaproteobacteria bacterium (assembly GCA_046759605.1). Lineage (GTDB taxonomy): Bacteria > Pseudomonadota > Alphaproteobacteria > UBA6615 > UBA6615 > JBHICL01. The sequence goes on from JBHICL010000677.1 coordinate 1,777, forward strand.
TTGCAAGGCCACCGAACGAGCCGGCGACAATGGTGTTGGAGATGACGTGGGCGAACTCGGGCGTTCCGGCGGTCGTCGAGCCGCCGTTGAACCCGATCCAGCCGAACATGAGGATGATCGCGCCCATGGTGGCCAGGACCGGGCTATGGCCGGTTATCTTTTCCGGCTTTCCGTTCTCGTCGAACTTGCCGATACGGGGACCGATGACGATGATCGCCGCAAGGGCCACCCAAGCG
>JBHICL010000678.1:0-2010 GCA_046759605.1 Alphaproteobacteria bacterium
GAGCCGCCCGCCCACGCGCAGGGGCGCTATGCGGGTGGCAAGGCCCGTGGCGTCGTCGGTTTCGACATAGATCGCGCAGAGCGTGGCCGGGCCCTCGGCGGGCTGCAGCCGCCCGGTAGGCATTTTGCGCCGGAAGCGGGCCGTCGCCTTCTCTTTTTCCATGCCGATGACCGAATCGTAGTCGCCGCACATGCCGGAGTCGGTCTGATAGGCGGTGCCGCCAGGAAGGATCTGGGCGTCGGAGGTCGGAACATGGGTGTGCGTGCCCACGAGCAGGCTGACGAGCCCGTCGATCGCGTGCCCCAGCGCCATCTTCTCCGAGGTCATCTCGCCGTGGGCGTCGACTATGACGGCATCGACCGCGGTTCCCAACGGATTCGGTTCGAGAACCCGCTCCACCGCGGCGAACGGATCGTCGAGGGGGTCCATGAACATGCGGCACATCACGTTGACGACCAGGACGCGGCGGCCTCCCGGCGCATCGTACACCTCGGCGCCGCGCCCGGGCGTCCCGGGCGGATAGTTGATCGGGCGCAGGAGGCGGGGATCGCTGTCGATGTAGCCGATGATCTCGCGCTGGTCCCAGACATGGTTGCCGGTGGTGATGGCGTCGACGCCGGCCGCGTAGAGGTCGCGGCAGATCTTTTCCGTGATGCCATATCCATGCGCCGCGTTCTCGCCGTTGGCGACGACGAAATCGAGCTCCAGGTCGCGCCGAAGGCGCGGCAGGTTCGTCAGCACGACCTCGCGGCCGCTGCGGCCTATGATCTCGCCACAAAACAGAATCCGCATGCCGTGATCCTAGCAGATCGGCCGCGCGCCCGCCTCCGTGACGATCCAGTCCAGGCGCTCGTCGTCGTCGGTGGCCGGCACCGCGTCCACCAGCTGGTCCGCGAAGGCAAGCCCCACCGCGGTGAGGCGTCCCGCGCGCCTGAGGAAACGGAGGGTCCTGTCGTAGTAGCCGGCGCCGTAGCCCAGCCGGTTGCCGCGCCTGTCGAACGCCAGCATCGGCACGAGGATCAGCGCCGGTGTGATCTCGGGAGCTCTCTCGTCCGGGACCGGAACGGCGAACTCGCCGGTGACGAGTCTGTCCCCCGGCGCCCATCGCCGAAACACGAGCGGACGGTCCTTCCCGGCGGTCACCGGAAGCGCGGTGGTCATTCCCGCCTCGCCCAGTCGGCGGAGGAGGGGCGTGGGATCCAGCTCGTCGTTGATGGGCGCGTATCCTGCGACCGCGTGGTCCGGGATCACCTCGGCGGCCAGCGCCTCCGTTTCCAGGAACCGGCTCACGACCGCGGAGGACGCAGTCGCGCCACGTTCGGCGCCGAGTTCCGCCCGCCGTGCCCTGGCGGCCGCGCGAAGCTCGCGCTTGGCTTTGCCGATGCTCGGGATGATTCGCTCCACGACAGGACCGGTGGGCGGCGCCGATCGGCCGTCGGCGAACGTCGCGTCCACCTGAGGCCCGCATAATGCAGGTGGGCGCCGTGATACCGAGGCCAGGGCCCCGGCAGGGACAGCTCCCTGGTGGATCGTGTTGGCCCCCAGGACGCGTTCCCTAACGCACCGGCCAGCAACCGCCCGCAAACAAGTTAGGTGCGATCGAGGCTGGCTGCAATGCTGTCGATGCGCTTGGCGAAGACCTCGAGCCGAGCCGCCACGGCCGATTCGGCTTCGGCCGTTCCGGCATCGCCTGCCTGACCGCCGCCGCGCCGCGCCTCGTCGAGCTCGGTCCGCGTATCGGAGAGCTCGTCGGCGATCAGGAGGCTGGCCATGACGAGCAACCGCGTGTCGCCGATCTGGCCCACCTCGCGGACCAGCTCGCCGACCTTTTGATCGAGATAGTCCGCCAGGCCGACCAGGTGATCTTCCTGACCGTCTTCGCAGGCGATTCGATAATTGCGCCCGTTGATCGTAACCGCCACCTGTGCCACTTCAAGCCTCCAGCACGGTTTTGAGTCGACTGATCGCCGCGTCAAGCCGGGCCGACACCGTTTCGGTCGTCTGCTTCAA
>JBHICL010000679.1:0-2005 GCA_046759605.1 Alphaproteobacteria bacterium
GGGGTGTCGCGGAAATCGGCAGTTAGTGGTTGGGTGGCGTGCGGGAGTCTGCTTTTCGCTTTTCCTGATGTTCAAGAATCTTGCGAATGACCTTGTGCTCGGTCGAATAGGTTTCATAATGCCCCCTTTTCTACAACCCAGGAATCTTGAGAGTTTTGGTGTCGCGACGGGCTGTTAGCGAAGGGTAGTCCTTCGAAGCCTGCACGGCCTGTTTGACTCGCGGTTCGTCGAGGTCGCTACGGCGGATACTCCACGGGATGAAGGGCGCAGGCTGAACGGCGGGCAAGATGCCGCGGCCGATGAGTCGGCGCACGGTCATGGCGCAGACGCCGAGAAGGCTCGCCGCCTCGTTGAGGGTGAGCATCTCGCTCGGCTTGTCGTCATTGCGGTCCAGTGCCGGGAGGTTGTGGTAGGAGCGGTACGACCTGACACGGCCGGCGTTCCAGGTGAGCCCCCTGGCAGTGCGGATGCCAACCCGGTTGAGGGTCAAGGCGATGTCCTCGTCGGAGAAGCGTCCCGCCATCTGCGCGATGATCTCCGCGGTCTTCTCGGCGCCGACGCGGCGATGGCCCGTGGTGTTCTTCCTGACTCGGCGAGCCGAGTGGATACCGCCCCTCCAGTGAATGACGGCTTCGATGGTGTCACCGGCCTCGTTGACGTCGACAACGATCTCCTCGACGAGCGTGCGCACGATGCGCTTCTTGAGGCGCATGTCCGTCGACGGATCCTCCCATACCCACGCGAAGTCTGAGCCCAGCGTGAGCAGCTCCTTCGTATCGATGACCCGCTGGGATGATGGAGCTTGCTCCAGTTCGCGAAGACGCTCCTCGAGCGCGCGCACACGCAAAAGCGTCTCGTTCCAGCGCCGCTCGAGCTCGCCCGTCACCAGCCGATTCTCGGGGTCGGAGGCGTCGTACTGGCGGAAGCTCCGCTCGGCCTCGTAGCGCGCCTGCTCCACTTCCAGCTCCACCGCCCTAAGATGCTCGTCCCTCTTCTCCACCGCCGCCCGCCCCGCCGCGATCGCGGCTTCGATCGCGCCGGGCTCCACCACCTTGAGGACCTCTTCCTCTACCGCTCGCTCCAGGCTGGTTCCGCGAAAGCCCAGACAGCTCGGCTCGCCGTATCGGTTGGCGGCGCCCCGACATCGATACAAAGCCACGCCCTCTTTGCCGGAGTAATGCACGTGGAGCTTGCGCCCGCACCGGCCACACCGACAAAGCCCCGCGAGCAAAGCGCCTCCTGGTCGAGGCGCGCCCCTGGCCATTCGCCCTTTCATGTTGGCATTCTCCGCCAAAATCTTCTGATTCCGCTCGTATTCTTCCCACGTGATGTAACCAGGATGATGGTCCTGGATCAACACCGTCCACTCCGAGCGCGGCTTGTGATGACCGCGCGTGACATGAGCACGCTCGTCCACGATGCTCGTGCGTGAGCCCGTTCGGCCAAAGGCGTAGGCACCGGCATAGATGGGGTTGTTCAACATGCTCAGCACCGTCCCGTAGCTTGGCAACGCCCAAACGACCTCCGAATCCAAGCGGCGGCCACGGCGCTTGGGTAACGATATCTGCTGTTCACGCATCCATAACAAGGTCTGGCGCACGCTGCCCAGCTCGCGGAACTTCGCAAACACCATGTCGAGGGCTTGTTGGATGCGGAGGTCAGCGCTTTTCTCGAGCGTTCCCTCGACGCTCCACTGCAAGCCCACCGGAATGAGGAATCGCAGCTCGCCGCGGACCGCCTTCTGATGCCTCGCCTCGTGCGAGCGTTGACGAAACAGCGTCAGCTCGAACTCGCTCATCGTGCCCTTGAGGCCGAGCAACAGCCGGTCGTTGCTCAAGCGCGGATCGTAGACGCCCTCGGGGTCGATGAGCAACGCTCCAACCAGGCCGCACAGATCGATCAGGTGATGCCAGTCGCGGTTGTTGCGGGCCAGACGCGACGCCTCCAAGCACAAGACCGCCCCCACCGCGTTCAGAGAGACCTGGGCGACCAGTCTCTGGAACCC
>JBHICL010000680.1:0-2000 GCA_046759605.1 Alphaproteobacteria bacterium
GCGACCAGCCGCGCAGCCGCCCTGGCCTCCGAGAGAGGAAACGTGGCGTGGATCACCGGGTGCAGCCTGCCGTCGGCGACGAGCCGCAGCACGTGGGTCACCTCGACCTTCGATGCGTAATGGCTGCCCTGCAATCTGATGTGCTTCCGGAACAGCTCGATGACGTTCAGGTCCACGCGTTCCCCCGCATGCGCTCCGCAGGTGACCAGCCGGCCGTTCACAGCCAGGGCGCCGATGCTTCTCAGCAGTACCTCGCCGCCCACGGACTCGATGACGAGATCCACGCCCTTGCCGTCGGTCAGGCGCAGAACCTCGCTTTCGAGGTTCTCCTTGCCGTAGTCGATCACCCGGTCGGCGCCGATCTCCCTGGCCTTCTCGAGCTTGGCGCCGGAACCGGCCGAGGCGATGACGTTGGCGCCGTGAAGCTTCGCGACCTGAATCGCCGACGAGCCGATGCCGCTCCCGGCGGCATTGACCAGGACATCCTCTCCTGCCTTCACCGTCCCAAGGGTCACGGCCATGTGCCATGCCGTGCTCAAGCAGAGGAGCGACGCGGCGGCCACCTCGGCGCCAATTCCGGCCGGGAGGGGGATGACGTTCCGCGCCTCGCACAGGGCATATTCGGCGTAGCTTCCCCAGACCGTCACCCCCATGCGTTTGCCGCCGAGGCAGATACCGTCCAGCCCGCTCAGGCACGTGCGACAGCGACCGCAACTTTGGAAGAAGTTGATGGCGACCGGGTCACCGATCGAAATGCCGGAGACGCCCTCGCCAAGCTCGGCGATTTCGCCGACGCCTTCGATGCCGGGAACGTGCGGTAGCCGGTGCCTGACGCCCGAGATGCCTTCCCGGATGTCATGATCGAAGTGATTTACGCCAGCGGCCCTTACGCGCACCAGCACCTCGCCAAAACCCGGTCTCGGCGTCTCGATCTCCTCGAACAGCAGCCGGTCGATCCCCCCATGCTCGCGGATGACGATTGCCTTCATGACCGCTCCCCTCCCAAGCCGACGGTAGAGCTTATCCCAGCGGCATGCGCGGGATTTGTCCACCGAGAGCGGGGCCGGGCGATCGCCGGGTGAGTGGCGAGGTGGGGCGCGGGAGCGGCTCATTCGAGCACGAGCCCATCAGCGGCAACGTTCATGGAAAAGAAGGCCCCACCCGTGTGGGGCCACGAAAGTGAACGGACCGCGAATATTCGGGTTGTGGTCTCAGGCCTCCTGGAGATTGACAGCCTTGGGGCCGCGCGGGTCCCGCTGGATATCGAAGCTCACCTTCTGCCCCTCGTTCAGGTAACCGAGCTCCGAGCGTTCCACGGCCGATACGTGAACGAAGACATCCTTCGATCCGTCGTCCGGGGTGATGAAGCCGAAGCCCTTGACAGTGTTGAAGAACTTTACGGTTCCTGTCTTCATATACGGGTAGTCCTATAGCTAAGTTCCCGCCAAAGCACTATGCCTCGGCGGGGCGATGGCGCACCAGAAACGCCCTTCAGACGCGCTGTGGGTCTGCCGTCCTGGGAGTTGCGGCCGTTACGCGCCTTCTATTTGGGGGCCGAGGCTGGTTTAGGCAAGGTTTGTGAGGGCCGGCGGCACGACCGCCCCACGGCGCGCCGCCACTGGAGCGACGGTGTCAGGCGTGCTGGGGCACTATCTCCACGCGGATCGACAGGATGGCGTCCAGCACCCCGCTCCATTCATTCTGCACGCAAAGGTCAATTGCTTCGTCACGCCCCAGGCTGTTGACCAGGCGCTCGGCCATGTCACGTTGGTAACGGTGATTGCCGCGTATGATCTTGACGTCCTGCATGCTCCGCGATCCAGGCTCCCGCCCTCTATCCTGGCGGCGCCTTCCCAATCCGAGGTGACGCCGCTCACACCTCACGAACACTTTACGGGACGAGCATGAACGAAAAGTCAAGCAGAACGCTTGCCGCGGGGTCGCGAGCCCGATCACCGGCGGCATTAGTAGGTCAAACGCATGACGGGAGCTTGGTTAAG
>JBHICL010000681.1:0-1994 GCA_046759605.1 Alphaproteobacteria bacterium
ACATACCACGGCGTATCGGCGAACAGCTCCAGCCTGTTGCCTTCGGGGTCGCGGAAGTAAATGGACCACGTTGTTCCGTGGGAAACCGTCTCGACCGACCGGTCAAGATCGTTTCCGAGCAATGCGTGCTTTTGGCGTAGCGCGCCGAGACCGTCGACCCGAAAGGCCAGATGGTCCAGCGATCCGGCCCTGAACTCACCGTCCCCGGCCCCGGTCAGGACGATCTGGTGGTGCTCTCCGGGGTCAGCCGACAGAAATACCATCGGATGCGCGTTCGGCGGGTTGCGATCAGTAACGACGAAGTCCAGGACACGGGTGTAGAAGTCCTCCATCCGTGCCATATCGCGCACCTTGAGCTCGAAATGGCTGAGACCGATCCGCATCGACCCTGGTCCTCCGTCGGATGGGGCGAGCTTAGAGGATGAACCGCGAGAGATCGGCGTCCTTGGCCAAGGGGCTCACGCGGTTGCGCACATCGACCGCGTCGATCTCGATAGTCTCGCCCGACCGGTCGGTGGCGGTGAAGCTGATCTCCTCGAGAAGATACTCCATCACCGTGTGCAACCGCCGCGCGCCGATGTTCTCGACCGACTGATTGATCTCCGCCGCCATGGACGCCAGCTCGTCGATCGCCTCCTCTGTGAAGCGCACCGTCACTTCCTCGGTGCTCAGCAGCGCCGTGTACTGTTTCACCAGGCTGTTCTCCGGCTCGCGCAGGATGCGCGCGAAATCCTCCTCAGTAAGCGCCTGGAGCTCGACACGGATCGGCAACCGGCCCTGCATCTCGGGCAGCAGGTCCGACGGCTTCGCCAGATGGAACGCGCCGGAGGCGATGAACAGGATATGGTCCGTCTTGACCGCGCCATGCTTGGTGACGACGTTGGTGCCTTCGATGAGAGGCAGGAGGTCCCGCTGCACGCCCTCACGGCTCACATCGGCGCCGGCACGCTCGGAATGGGCGCAGATCTTATCGATCTCGTCGAGAAACACGATGCCATCCTGCTCCACGGCGGTGATGGCTTCCTGGACCACGTTCTCCTGGTCCAGCAGCTTGTCGCTCTCGTCAGCCATCAGGACCTCGTAGCTCTCGGACACCGTCATGCGCCGCGACGTCGTGCGGCCACCGAACGCCTTGCCGAAGATGTCGCCCAGATTGATCATCCCCATCTGGGCGCCCGGCATGCCCGGAATGTCCATCGTCGGCAGCGACAGGCTCGGCTGATCGCTCACCTGTACCTCGATCTCCTTGTCGTCCAGCTCGCCGGTGCGCAGCTTGCGGCGAAAGGCCTCGCGCGTGGATTCGCTGGCCTTCTCGCCAACGAGCGCGTCCAGCACCCGCTTCTCGGCATTGACCTCCGCCTGGGCGGCCACTTCCTTGCGCTTCGTCGCCCGGGTCATGAGGATCGCGGTCTCGAGCAGATCCCGGACGATGGACTCCACATCCCGACCCACATATCCGACCTCCGTGAACTTGGTCGCTTCGACCTTGAGAAACGGCGCCCTGGCCAGTTTCGCCAGGCGACGGGCGATCTCGGTCTTGCCCACGCCGGTCGGGCCGATCATCAGGATGTTCTTGGGGAGAACCTCCTCGCGCAGCTCCTCCGGCAGCTGCTGCCGGCGCCAGCGGTTTCTCAGCGCGATCGCAACGGCACGCTTGGCGTCGTCCTGACCGACGATGAATCGATCGAGTTCGGAGACGATCTCACGAGGCGAAAAGTGTGTCACAGGGTCTCTATGGTCAGGTTGGTGTTGGTGTAAACGCATATATCGGCGGCGATGCTCATGGCTCGCTTGGCGATCGCCTCGGCATCCAAGTCGTCGCGGTCGATCAGAGCCCGCGCCGCCGCCAGGGCATAATTGCCGCCCGAGCCAATGCCGATCAGCCCGTCGTCCGGCTCCAGGACGTCACCGGTCCCCGTGAGCACCAGGGAGTTGTCCTTGTCGGCCACCGCCATCATGGCCTCGAGCCGCCTGAGATAGCGGTCCGTCCGCCA
>JBHICL010000682.1:0-1994 GCA_046759605.1 Alphaproteobacteria bacterium
GTCGTCGAGTCCGTGCATGGCGGAGATGACCAACGCGAGATCGCGGTATTCGCGATCGATGCGGCTGTCCTGGGCGATCTCGTCGTAGATGGCGATCGCCGCCCTGGTGTCTCCGAGCTCGACAAGGAGCGCCGCCCGGCGCAGGCGGGACAGGACGCCGTAGCCGGTGCCGGCATCGTCGGCCAGGCTAAGGTATTGGTCTGCCGCCGCTTCAATCTGACCGTCCGCGGCCAGCGCATTGGCGGCCGCGAATCGATCACTGAACTGAAACTGTCTTTTCTCCTGCCAATCCAGCCAGAGGATCGTCCCGGCGACAGCGAGAAAAACAGCGACCGCGGCGCCCACCGCATAGGGGCCATAGCGCTTCCATAGCGCTTGGAACCGATCGCGTTTGACCTCTTCGTCGACTTCGCGGAAGAGCTCGTCGGACAAAGAACCTCTCCGCCCATTTCCGAGGGGCGGCTAACTTACGGCGGCGGCGGCGGGGATGCAAGACGCACGCTCACCACCGCCGGGAGCTCGCCGGCCCTCAACGTGACGTCCGCCTAAGCCGCGACCTTCCATTTTATCGAGCAACCCATGCTGGCCACCTGCTCGGCCGGCCCCTTCCCCGTCTCCGCTATGGCCACCATGGCCTCGAACAGCTCTCTCCGGCTGCCTGGCCCCGCCGGCATGCGCCCAGAGGCGTCCAACCGGCCGCGGTACTGCAGCTCGAGTCGGCTGTTGAAGCCGAAGAAGTCGGGTGTGCAGACGGCGCCGTAGGCGCGTGCGACTTCCTGGGACTCGTCGATCACGTATGGAAACGTGAAACCGTGGGCCTGGGCGAAGGCCTTCATGTTCTCGAAGCTGTCCTGGGGATACGCGACCGTGTCATTGGGCATGATCCCAATGGCGCCGAAACCATGCGGCTCGAGCGCCTCGACCTCGCGCTGTATGTGGTCCGCGACCGCGCGCACATATGGGCAGTGGTTGCAAATGAACATCACGAGAGTGCCGTTCTTGCCGGTAACGTCCGCGAGCGTGTAGTTGCGGCCGTCGATGCCGGGAAGCGAGAAGTCAATCGCCTTCCAGCCAAAGTCACATACAGGCGTCGTCTCTGCCACCGTGCCGCTCCCTCGATTTTGCCTGAACAGCGGCGAATCTAGCCTAGCTGTGGCGAACTGGCCAGGATCGTCGGGATCCGGCCGAAAAGTTCTCGGGGTGCGCTGGACACGCCCTTCAAAATCGGAAAAGATCAGCGACAAGGTGTGCAATCCACGCGAAAGGAGCATGCACGCGGCCGATGGTGGGTGTCGTTGAGTTCGATCGGGCCCGGGCACGAAGCGACCGGGTGGCGTTCAGCCGCGAGGAGCTCCGTCAACTGATGAACGTATACAGCAGGCGCGTCGCGTCGGGAGAGTGGCGCGACTACGCCATCGACCATGGCGCCGGGCGCGCCGTGTTCTCCATATTCCGCCACACCGCAGAGCACCCCGTCTACGCCATCGCCAAGCTGGCCCGCACCGGTGAGCCGGGTTATCGGCTGACGAGCCGGCGCAGGAACCTCATAGAGGCAAGCACCATCACCGAGGTGTTGACGGCCATAGAGCGACGGCCCAGGCTGGTCAGATCTGCATGAGCGGTGCGTCCCCCCGGACGCCCTTGGCAAGGGCAATACCGATTCCAGCATAGCGTTCGGGCACGCCGGGTTATGCCCTTTGCACGGTCGCGATTGCGCCCGCCGCGCACCTAAGCTTCGGCCACACCGGTCGGAGCTCTCTCGCATGAGTCGCGTAACAGTCACGAAGCGGAACGCCGTCTACACCCTTCGGATCATGGGCGAGGACGGAAACGTCCAGGTGAAGCTACGGGTCACGGGCCCGTTGCCCGCTCAGCTCGATGAGCTTTCAGCCCAGGCCAACGCGGGCGACTTGCAGGCGGCGGAGCGCTACATCGATGGGTTTCTGAAGCACTGGCAGTCACAACAGCAATCCGACTGGATCGATCTCGAAACG
>JBHICL010000683.1:0-1988 GCA_046759605.1 Alphaproteobacteria bacterium
GTTCACGGCTTCGGCGGCGACCTCAACGGCTGGTTGTTCAATCAACCGGCGCTGGCCGAACGCCACCTGGTCCATGCTCTCGACCTGCCCGGGCACGGCGGCTCCAGCAAGGACGTGGGCGCGGGAGATGTGGACGCCCTCGCCAGTGTCGTCGCCGGTTTCATGGCGAAGGTCGGCTGCGCCGGAGCGCACGTCGTCGGTCACTCGCTCGGGGGCGCGATCTCGCTCGTACTGGCCCTCGGAGACCCGGCGCTCGCGGCGTCATGCACCCTCGTTTGCCCGGCCGGGCTCGGTCCCGATATCAACATGGACTATGTCGAGGGCTTCATCGCCGCGGCGCGGCGAAAGGACCTGAGGCCGATCCTGGAGCTGCTGGTCGCCGATCCCGGCCTGGTGAGCCGCGACATGATCAACGAAGTGCTGAAGTACAAGCGGCTCGACGGCGTCGACGCGGCGCTCCGGACCATCGCAGGAACCGCCTTTGCCGGCGGGCGCCAGTCAATGGTCCTCGCCGACCGGCTCGATGAACTGAACGTTCCGGTTCAGGTCATCTGGGGTCGGGAAGACAGGATTATCCCTGCCAGGCATGCGGAAAGCCTGCCGCCCCGCGTTGAGACACACCTGATCGAGGGTGCCGGACACATGGTCCACATGGAAAAGCCGGGCGAGGTCAACACCCTCATCGACCGCTTCACCTCTGCCCGGTCCGGATGAGGTTCGGCCGGAGCCGCTCGAGCGGGCGGAGCCCCCGGGAGGTAATTACTGCACGACGATGCTGGATGCGAGAAACTCGCGCATGCGCAGGTTGTCGATGCTTTCGTGCGTGGCGGCTTGGCTGAACCAGTTGTGTGCCGCCGCGAAATCGACGCCCCCGCGGTCGCTCAGCAGCGTGATGCCGAGGTTGTATTGGGCCTCGGTGATACCCTGGTCGGCGGCGCGCTGGTACCAGCTCAGGGCCGCGCCACCGTCCTTGGCGAGGCCGTCGCCGTTCGCATACATGGCCGCGAGATTGTATTGCGCGTGGCCCTCGCCCCCCTCGCCCGCGAGCTGGAACCAGGTGGCCGCTTCCTGATAACTCTGACTCAGGACGTGCATGGCGCCGAGGTTATACTGCGCCGTCGGTAGTCCCTGCTCGGCCGCGAGACGAAACCAGCGCACCGCCTCGCCGAAGTCGCGTGCCACGCCCTCGCCGTAGTAATGGCGCACGCCGAGATCATTCTGGGACGCCGGGTAATTCTGCTCCGCGGCGCGTCGCAGCAACGTCACGGCTTGGGCGGGGTCCCGGAGCACCCCGGCGCCACTCAGATACCTCAGCGCGAGATTGTGCTGCGCCTCGGGATTTCCCTGCTCGGCGGCAAGGCGATACCAGCGCACCGCGCTCGCCTGGTCCGGCTCAACACCGAGCCCGAGGTCGTACATGACGCCGAGCTTGGCTTGAGCGCTCGCGTCACCCGCGTTCGCCAGCGGCTGCCATTGCTCGAGTGCATCGACGTACTTGCCGCGGTTGTAAGAATCGAGGCCCCCCTCGAAACTGGAGGCGCCGCCGAGGGCGAAGTTCAGGATGCGCTGGAAGGCGCTGAGGCGCTCGCCCTCTCCGTTCGGGAGCCCTTGCACGCCCGCGCCGAGCGCGCTGGTGAGGTACTCGGCGCGTAGGCCCGCACGCTCTGCCGCTCGCCGGTACCAGGCGACGGCCTCGGACAGGTCCTGGGTGACGCCGGTGCCGTTCGTGTACGCGACCCCGAGGTTCGCCTGGGCCCGCATATGGCCGCGCTGCGCGGCCTCACGGAACCATTGAACCGCCGCGGTGGGGTCGCGCTCGACGCCGCGTCCCGAGGCGTGGGCGATCCCGAGAGCATAAGCCGCCTCCGCATCGCCGAGCTCAGCCGCGCGGCGGAGCCAACCAACGGCCTCACCCGCGTCCTTGTCTACCCCAGAGCCGAGAAGATACGCGACACCGAGGTTGTACTGCGCATTGACGTAGTTCTGCT
>JBHICL010000684.1:0-1984 GCA_046759605.1 Alphaproteobacteria bacterium
CCAACGCCATCATGCAGAGGGCCCAGCCCCTACTGCGGAGAGAACAGTGAACCCGACAGGCGCATCACGGAGAGCTTGACATCCAATCCCCGAGTTAGAGAACACCCTCGGCTAAACCCGGAAGTTCCAGCCATGTCTGGGGCACGTCTGCTCTACCTCCAACAGCCGACATTCTGGACAAGGCTGGGAATGTCTCAAGTTGACCCTGGCTGTGTGAAAACGCGTTGAGTGATATGATTCTCCCGATTCGAGCGTCGGGAGGATTGGATGAAGCGTTTCATCGAGGGCGTTGATCGGGGGCAGAGCACGTTTTTCCCCGAGTGCCTGGAGGACTGGGTCGACGAAGACAATCCGGTTCGTGTGATCGATGTTTTCGTCGACGAGCTCGATCTGGGCGGTCTCGGTTTCGATCGTGCGCAGCCCGAGGCGACGGGCCGGCCGGGGTATCATCCGTCGGTTCTGTTGAAGCTCTACATCTACGGCTATCTGAACCGGGTTCAGTCGAGCCGGCGGCTGGAACGCGAGGCTGGTCGCAATGTCGAGGTGATGTGGCTGACGAACCGCCTGGCGCCCGATCACAAGACGATCGCTGACTTCCGGAGGGACAATGGGGCGGCGATCGGCAGGGTCTGTTCGCAGTTCGTGGCGCTCTGCCGCCAGCTCGGCCTCTTCGCTGCGGCTGCGGTGGCGGTCGACGGCTCGAAGTTCAAAGCGGTCAACAACCGGGACCGGAACTTCACGCAGGCCAAGATGCAGCGGCGCATGGAGCAGATCGAGAAGAGTGTCGCGCGCTATCTCGATCAACTGGACAGCGCCGACCGTCAGGAGCCGTCGGTTGCGACGGCAACCAAGACGGCGCGGCTGACCGAGAAGATCGCCAAACTGAAGGAAGAGATGGGGCGTCTGGAGGCGCTCGAAGCGCAGATGCGCGCCGCCCCGGACCAGCAGATTTCGCTGACCGACCCGGATTCCCGCTCCATGGCCACCTCTGGCCGCGGCTCGGGCGTTGTCGGCTACAACGTCCAGGCGGCGGTTGATACCGAGCACCACCTGATCGTCGCCCATGATGTCACCAATGTCGGCTCGGACCGCGCGCAACTGGCCGAGATCTCGAAGCAGGCCAAGGCCGTGCTGGCGGTCGAGAGGCTCGATGTCGTCGCCGACCGCGGCTACTTCAACAGCACGGAGATCCTGGCCTGCGACCGGGCCGGGATCACCGTCACCCTGCCCAAGCCGCTGACCTCGGGCGCCAAAGCACAGGGCCGGTTCGGCAAGCAGGACTTTCGCTACCTCGCCGATGAGGACGTCTATATCTGCCCCGCCGGCGAGCGCCTCACGTATCGCTTCACACGAGAAGAGAAGGGACTGGCCCTGCGCCGCTACTGGACCAGCGCTTGCGTGACCTGCGCCCTGAAGGACCGCTGCACCCCAAGCAAGGAACGCCGCATCAGCCGCTGGGAGCACGAGCATGTGCTGGAGGCCGTCCAGCGGCGGCTCGACGAGAACCCGCAGGCCATGCGTCAGCGGCGCGAGACCGTCGAGCACCCCTTCGGCACCATCAAATCCTGGATGGGCGCCACTCATTTCCTGACCAAGACGCTGAGGCGCGTGCGCACCGAAATGGCCTTGCACGTGCTGGCCTACAATCTCAAGCGTGTCATGAACATCATGGGCATCGGCCCGCTGATCGCAGCGATGAGCGCAGCATAGGCGCTCGTCGACTTCAATTCGCACCCCTATCCGTCCAATCGCCCGCACCCAGAGGCAGAATGCGGCCCAAAGGCCGCCCAGAGCCGTCAAAATCGGAAACGCAGAAAAATACGCCCCATCCCGACACCAGAACGCTAACGCCCCGGAATCAAGCCCATCAGCGGCGCGTTTTTACACGGCCAAGACCCGGAGCTGCCATTCACCGACGGACCCCGAAGCTCGTCTTCATCATCAAAATCAGATACGCTGTCCTGACCCGCTGGTTTCGATGCCG
>JBHICL010000685.1:0-1979 GCA_046759605.1 Alphaproteobacteria bacterium
GGAAGCCCGGCCGCCAGCAGCGCCGCGCGGTGGTGCGCTTCATCTTCCGAGCGCACGTAATGTAGCGTCGCCATATAGCCTTTAACGGTGAACTCCGGGTCGAGCCGCCGCACCTCCGCGCCGTGGCGCTGCGCCCCCACCACGTCGCCCGCGGCCCCCATGGCGGCGGCGAGGCACGCGTGCACAACCTTGCCGGCGACAGAGAGTCGGCGAAAACACGAGATCGCCTCGTCATACTGGCGGGCGACAAAATGCGCGCGGCCGAGATGGCCCCAATACCGCTCCGGATGGTAGGGGTTCAACGCCATCGCCTTCTTGATCCACTCCACGCCCTCCTCACCACGGCCTAGCCACGTCAGCACCTCGCCCTGCTGCACCACGATCAGGTCGTCGTTGGGATTGAGTTGCAGGGCCTTCTCCTGATGGTGCAGCGCCGCTTCGATGTCATCCTGGGCCACTGCCACCCCCGCTAGCAGCCTCAGCACGTTGCTATCACTGTCGTCCAGCTCACGCGCCTTCTCCAGTTCGGTCATCGCAAGCGCCCAGGTTGCGTCACGATCTTCGACCCAGCCATTGACCCACGCCTGGCCCAGCGTGCAAGCCCTCCAGGCGTGGGCCGGTGCCGACTGCGGGTCCGTCTCGACCGCACGGTCCAGGAATTCCAACGCCCGCGCATTGTCTTCGAAATTAGAGTTGTGGTGCAGCCGGCGACCTGCCTGCATCAATTCGTAGGCGGCCATATTATCGGGCTGATCGCGTTCGGCGCCACTCTGGCCAAAGGCCTCAATGCGACCGGGGAGCGTGGCGACGATGGACGAGGTGATCTTGTCTTGCATCGCGAAGATGTCTTCGAGGTCGCCGTCATACTTCTCGGCCCAAACATGCCGGTCGGCAGCAGCGTCTATCAACTGCACAGTCACCCGCACCCGCCCGCCCGCCTTGCGCACCGAGCCCTCCAAAACGAAGCGCACGCCCAGATCGCTGGCAACTTCCTGCACGGTCACCGTGCGGCCCTTGTAGACGAAGGCGGAGGTGCGCGAGATCACGAAGAGATCCTTGAAACGCGAAAGCCCGGTCAGAATGTCCTCGGTCAGCCCGTCAGCGAAGAACTCGTCATCCGGGTCGGAGCTCAAATTGTCTAGGGGAAGCACCGCGATCGAAGGCTTGCCCCCGGCTGCCGTCGGCGCCTTCTTCGACGTCCTCGGCCGCTCTGCCCCAGTGACGACGCGGTAGGTGCGGATTGGGCGCGAGATGTTCTTGAGTGTGCGTTCACCGGCGTCCTGGAAGACCACATTGCTCCGGTCGCCCACTTGCTCGCGCACCGCAGCAGAGACCAGAATCCCGCCCGGCTCGGCCAGCGGTTCCAGGCGAGCGGCCACGTTCACGCCGTCGCCATAGACATCGTCCTGCTCAACCACGACGTCGCCCAGGTTGATCCCAATGCGGAACAGCATCTCAGGTGCGTCCGATGCGGCGTTCTGCTTTGCCACCGCTTGCTGGACATCGACAGCGAAAGCAACGGCATCGACGACACTTGCGAACTCGACCAGCATGCCGTCCCCGGTAGTCTTGATGAGGCGTCCCTTGTGCCGCTCGAGGGTCGGATGGATCAACACGCGCCGCAAGTGACGCAAGTTGTTGAGGGTGATTTCCTCATCCGCTTCCATCTGGGCGCTGAACCCAACCATGTCAGCGACCAGGATAGCGGTCAGTCGTCGTTCGATCCGATCGGCTATGGTCGATACTCCATGTGCCGGCATTCTGCCACGCATGTACTCTATCCGGTCACCGCGAGAACACCATCGCAAATTCTGGCGGCTGCAACGATTCTACGAGGAAATCAGCCCAGGTTTTGCAAATTCCTATACCCCTTCTTACACGATGGATCCTGACAACGGACACTATTTCGAAGGTCTGGCCGCGATGGGGTGGGGCTGAGCCTCTTTGGTTCTGCCCGTCACGGAGTCTGCAGTGGGTCA
>JBHICL010000686.1:0-1972 GCA_046759605.1 Alphaproteobacteria bacterium
AAGCTCAGAAACGCAACTCGATTTCCCGTCCTTCGCGCCGGGAGCGTTCGGCTTCGAGACACGTAACGACACTCTTGCGCGCCTCGGCTCCCGGCATCAGCGGCCGCCGTTCACGCATCGCCGCGACCGTCTGTCGGATTTGCTCCGCAAGTTCGAAAACTTCGCCCGATTCGTCCAACGGAACCGTTTCGCAGCGGTCGGCGCCAGCGGGTAGGACCTTGAACTCGAACGCGGGCTGTGTCGTGCGATCCCGCTCGCCGGACCAAAGGGTGCGGATTGCACCCTTGTCGCCGCTGACCTCCATGACGAGATGGTGCTCGAAACCCAGCAGGCTCTGCGTCAGCACTGCATAAAGCTCGTCCCGAAACTTGAGAACCGCCGTGAAGTTGTCGCACATCCCTGCGTCGCCACCGGTGTTGTTTCCGAAGGCGCGGACCGACAGCGGATCTCCCCAAGAAGCAAAGTACCACAGCAGCAGGTCGAAAAAATGAATGCTTTCCTCCAGCATCCAGGAACCGACCCTACGCGGCGTGTGGCGCCACCCACCAGAGCCAAGGCGAAACGGGTGTCGGAACAGGCTCAAGTTGGCGTAGCGGGGGGTCCCGATATCACCGGCATCGATCATCGTTTTGACCTGACCCCACTGAGAGGATAGCCGGAGCTCGTGGCCCACGGTCAGAACGCGATGATTCTCCTGCGCCGCCGCAAGCAGGCGGTCACAGTCGACGATGGTGTTCGCCATTGGCTTTTCGAGCAAGACATCCTTGCCAGCTTCAAGGGCGGCAACGCCCATGTTTGCATGGAGGTCGTTGGGCGTCACGACGTCGGCGACATCGACCCCGGGATCGCGCACAAGGTCGTGGTAGTCTCGGTAGATCGTGGCGTCTGGATAGTCCTGCTTTGCAGCGGTCGCGGATTCGTCGTTGTGACAGCAGATCGCGACCAGCGAGGCGCCTTCCGCCGCCGTGATGGACTGCGCATGCAATCGGCCCCAAGCGCCGTAACCGATCAGTCCGAACCGTATCGTATCGGCTGCGGACATCATACCGCCTTCCCGGTCGCCGGATCGAACAGATGCATCTCGCTCATCTGAGCAACGACCGAGACCGGATCGCCCTCTGTTTGCACAAGCTTCGGCGGCAGGCGGCAGATCACCTCTTGCTCGCCGATCTTGAAGAATGTCAACGTGTCAGAACCCAGCGGTTCGACCTCCGACGCCACAGTCCTGATGACCGCGTCGCCTCCTTCCTCTTTGGCATTCCAATCGAAGCTCTCGGGACGGAGCCCGAAAATGACTTCCTTGTCCACGTAGCCTGCGTAACGCCCAGATCGCTCAGGCGGCACCGCCAGCTCCAGCCCGGTCTCCAGCCGAACAGAAAGCCGACCGTTAGAGCCGATCAGCTTCGCCTGGAGCAGATTCATCGTCGGCGCTCCTATGAATCCCGCAACGAAAATGGTTGCTGGCGCCTCATAAACCGTGTCCGGCGCGCCGATCTGCTCGATGTTGCCCTCTTGCATGACGACGATCCGATCTGCAAGGGTCATGGCCTCGACTTGATCATGCGTCACGTAAACAACCGTCGCGGCGACGCGGCGATGCAGCTTCTTGATTTCGGAGCGCATGGTCACCCGCAGCTTCGCGTCGAGATTGCTTAAGGGCTCGTCGAAAAGAAAGACCTTGGGATTGCGCACGATCGCACGCCCCATGGCGACGCGTTGCCGCTGCCCACCGGAAAGCTGCTTCGGCCGCCGGTGCAAGAGTTCCGAAATGTTGAGGATCTCCGCCGCGGCCAGCACGCGCTTCCGGATCTCCGCCTTGTCGTATCCTCGGTACTGCAGGCTGAAAGCCATGTTGTCGTAAACGGACATGTGTGGGTAAAGCGCGTAATCCTGAAACACCATCGCGATGTCGCGGTCCTTCGGTTCCAGTTCGTTGACGATCGTGTCGTCGATCCAGATTTCGCCCCCCGTG
>JBHICL010000687.1:0-1967 GCA_046759605.1 Alphaproteobacteria bacterium
CGCGTCCTTGGTCATTTTCTTGGGATCCAGGTTCTTGAAGGCGGGATGCAGCTTCCTGAAGTCGTCGAGGTTTTCGAACACCGCGCGCGTGACCTCGTAGACCACGTCCTCAGGCACATCGGCGCTGGTGACGAAGGTGGCCATGACGCCGAAGGTCGTCACGTCCGCATCGGTGGTTTTGTAAGTGCCCTTCGGGATGGTCGCGAAGGCGTAGTACGGATTTCCCTTGACCAGCTTCGCCTCGACTTTGGTGTTGAGGTTGATGATCTTGGCGTCGCAGCCGTCCGTGGCAACCGCGACACCGGCATTGGGCACGCCCACCGTGTAGCCGTAGGCGTCGATCTTGCCATCGCACAGCGCCTTCGACTGCTCGGTCGATGTCAGCTCGGTCGCGACCTTGAAGTCACCCTTCTTCGTGCCGTAGGCCTTCATCAGGACTTCCGTGGTCCCGCGCTGGCCGGAGCCCGGGTTGCCGATGTTGAACCGTTTGCCCTTGAGGTCGCCCCACGACTTGATCCCGGAGTTCTTGCCCACGATGATGTGGTAGGGCTCCGGATGCACCGAAAAGACGGCGCGCAGCTTCTTGAACCGCTTGCCCTTGAACTTGCTGGTGCCGTTATAAGCGTGGTACTGCCAGTCGGACTGGGCGACGCCGAAGTCCAGCTCTCCGGCCTTGATGTTTCCGATGTTGTAAGTGGAACCGGCGGTGGACGGCGCCGAGCAGCGGATGCCGTGCTTGCGGCCCTTCTTGCGGCCTTCGGCGGCCTCCTTGTGAATCATGCGGCAGACCGACTGGCCGACGACGAAGTACACGCCGGTCGGACCGCCGGTGCCGATGGAGATGAACCGCTTCTTGCCCTGGGCGCTCGCGTCATCGGCGCCAATGAACACGCCCGCGGCGAAAGCCAGGGCCAGTGTCGATACAGCAAGCTTCTTCATTTGATCCGATCCTCCCTAGATGATCATGACATAACTCAACCCTCACGGCGAGGGACAGCCCCCACGCCGCTATCAAGGGTCACCTTAACAGTTTTTACGCGTTTTGCCATGCCCAAGTTCAAGCCGTTTGAGGCGCGCCGAAAATCGCTTGGCGCGGCCTTGCCCAAGGCCAATTGCCCCGATATCCCTTGTGGGCTAGCATCCCTCCCCTGGAACGAATTTTCAAGGCTGCGGTTTAGGGAGGCGAAGCTTTGAACATGGCCGCCATCGAGCTTAAGGATCACATCCGCCAGATCCCCGATTTTCCGACACCCGGCATCCTGTTCTACGACATCTCGCCGCTGCTCGCCCACGCGCAAGCCTGGCGGCATACCATCGAGCGGCTGGCCGCCCTGGTCGAACCCCATGAGCCGGACCTTCTGGCCGGCATCGAATCGCGGGGCTTCCTCGTCGCCGCGCCGCTGGCCCTGCACCTGGGCCACGGGTTCCTGATGGTGCGCAAGCACGGCAAGCTTCCCGGCACGACGGTGCCCCACAGTTACGAGCTCGAATACGGCACCGACGTCATCGAAATCCAGGCCGACGCGGTGCGCCCGGGCCAGAAGGTGGTGCTGCTCGACGACCTGGTGGCGACCGGCGGCACCATGGCGGCGACCATCGGCCTGCTCAGAAAGGTGGGCGCCGAGGTGCCCTTGGCGGCCAGCATCATCGAGCTCACCTTCCTCGAAGGCCGCAAGAGGCTCGACGTGCCGTACGCCTCGCTGATCGCCTTCGACCGGTAAATCACGCCCGGACCCTGCCGGTCAATCGAGCCGTTCCGGAGGCTCGCGCGGCGGGCATCGCGCCCTCCGCCGATGGCCGGTTTCCTTTTCCTTGGCAGGGCCCTTGGGGCGGGCAGGGTCCGCGGCTTACGACGACTCGCCGCCCGCGTCGCCGCCCGCCGGCCCGCTCAGCGCCCGCAACAGGTCGATGGGCAGAGGGAAGACGATGGTCGAGGTCTTCTCGCCCGCGATCTCGTGCAGCGCCGT
>JBHICL010000688.1:0-1961 GCA_046759605.1 Alphaproteobacteria bacterium
TTTCCACTGCGCCCGGGGTCGCGGAGAATTTCACGGGCAAGCCGAGGGTGTTGACGGTGCCTAGACGGCTGTGCGGCACCGCGGTCACCATGCCCCGGGCCACGGTCTGTGCGTCGCGGTGCATCTCGGCAATGCTCAGCACCGGCCCGGCTGGCACGCCTGCCACCTCGAGGCGATCGAGCCACTCGGCCGTGGTCCGTTTGCGGAAGCGTGGGCCGAGCTCCGCCACCAGCTCGTCGAGATCGGCCATGCGCGCGGGGTTGTCCTCAAACCGCCGCTCTCCAGCGAGTTCAGGCGCCTCCACCACCTCGACCAGGCGCAGCCAGTTGGCCTGGTTGGCGGCGCCGATGGTGATCCAGCCATCCGCCGTCTCGAACGCTTGGTAGGGCGCATTCAAGGGGTGGGCCGAGCCCATCGGCCCCGGGGAGACTCCGGTCGCGAAGCAGATGGCCGACTGCCAGTAGGTGTGGACGATGGCACCCTCAAACAGGGAGGTATCGACCCGTTGCCCCTCGCCGGTACGCATCCGGTGGACGTACGTGGCCACCACGCCCATGGCGGCGAGAATGCCGGCCGTGATGTCGCTGATCGGCGCTCCCACCTTGATCGGCTGACGGCCCGGCCCTTCGCCGGTGATGCTCATGAGCCCGCTCATCCCTTGGGCGATGAGGTCGAAGCCGGCGCGGTCGGCATAAGGCCCGGTACGCCCAAAACCCGAGATCTCACAGTAAATAAGGCCCGGATTGTCCTGCTTGAGCACGTCGTAACCGAGGCCCAGTCGTTCCATCGTGCCACGACGGTAGTTCTCGATGACCACGTCGGTCTTGCTCAGCAGCCGGCGCAGCACGTCCCGCCCCCCCTCGTGCTTCAGGTTGACCGCGATACCGCGCTTGTTCCGGTTCATCATGAGAAAGGCGGCCGATTCGCCATCGGCGCGGGGCGGCACCATGCGCCGCGTGTCGTCGCCGTCCGGCACCTTCTCGACCTTGATGACGTCGGCCCCCATGTCGGCCAGCATCAGGCCGCAGACGGGCCCCGCCATAATGTGCGCGAGCTCGATGACCTTGAGCCCGACCAAGGGTCCCTTGGCCGTCGCTCCGCTCCCACTCCTCGCAGACATGTCAGCGTCCCCTGAACCGTGGTGTGGTCTTGGCGAGGAACGCCTTGTAGCCGATCTGGAAGTCCTCGGTGCCGAAGCACGCGTAGCCCTCGTCGAGCTCGGCCTCGCTCAGGGGCGTGGAATCGGCCAGCCGGCGGATGAACTTCTTATGCCAGCGGTTGACGAGCGGCGCCCCGGCGGCGACGCGCTCAGCCGTGGCGTAGGCCTCCTCCTCGACCCTGTCATCGGTGACGACGCGGTGGACAAGCCCTTTCTCCTTCGCCTCGGCGGCGTTGAAGAGCCGCGCTTCGAGCAGGATTTCACGCGTTACCGCGGGGCCGACGAGCCGCAACAGGCCCTCGATCTCCGAATAGGCCATGACCAGACCAAGGCGGTTGATCGGCACCCCGAAGCGGCTCGACTCCCCGCAGATTCGGAGGTCGCAGAGCGCCGCGATTTCGAGGCCGCCGCCAACGCAGACCCCCTTGATAAGGGCGACCGTAGGGTGCTGGCAATCCCCAAGCGAACTCAAGGTACGATTCATGATCTTACCGTATGCGCGGGCGTCCTCGACGTTCGAACGTTCGGTCTCGAACTCGGAGATGTCGTTGCCCGGGCTGAACGCCTTGTTGCCGGCCCCGCGGAGCACTACACAGCGTGTGCCGTCGTCAGCCGACAGCTCGTCGAAAACGTCGCCGAGCCGCTCCCACATCGACTTCGTCACCGCGTTGAGTTTCTCCGGACGGTTGAGGACGACCGTGGCGATGGCCCCGTCGCGCTGCACCAAGATCGTGTCGGTCATGGTCCTAGCCCCCGTAAAACAAGTCGACGAGACTGAGCGCCGTGAACGGCAGGTACGTCA
>JBHICL010000689.1:0-1958 GCA_046759605.1 Alphaproteobacteria bacterium
GGCCTGACCAGAATGTGGGCCAGCCTCTGGTCCCAGGATTTGCCGGTCATGAAGGCGAGCTCCGTTTGGGTCATGGCGCCGGGAACCCTACTCGAAACCGGCCCGTGGGCAAGGAAAAATTGGCGGCCGCGCTTAGGATTCGAGCGCCGCCGGAACGCCATCGCCGGCCGGGGTAAGTTGTCATGCCGGGTGAGTTGCTGTAATAGAACCCGCCCGCAGCGGCGCTGGTTACGCCTTGCGTTACCTGCGGGCCGAGCAAGGCCGGCGGGTTCCGGGGCCCCCCGTCGGTGCTCGACCACGTGATCGCACCGACCGGCAATGCCCGGATAAGGCGGTAAGATATCCGCCTCGTCATGACCGAAAGAAAGCCATGAAAGTCGGATTCCTCGTCGGCCTCGGCATCGTCATCGGGCTGGTCGCTTGGCAGGGTGTCGCGACTGTCGCCGACCGGCTGGCCGCCGCGGGCTGGGGCATCCTGCTCGTCTCGCTTTTCATCCTGCCCGATCTGATCCTGAGCACGGCGTCCTGGCGGTTGCTGTTCGCGCCCGGCCGGACGCCCCGCTTCGCGGATGCCGCGCGCGCCATGTGGATCGGCTCGTCGGTCAACTCGTTGCTGCCGGTGGCGACCATCGGCGGCGAGTTCGTCAAGGCTCGCGTACTCACGCTCCGCTCGGTGCGGGGCGTGGACGCCGCCGCGTCGGTGGTGCTCGACAAGACGGTACAGGCGGTGTCCGTGCTGCTGTGGGCGCTCATCGGCATTGCCATTCTGGCTCTGGTGGCCCCGGACGAGCGGGTGGTCACGGCGGCGCTCGTCGGCTCGACTCTGCTGATGCTCGGCATCGCCGGGTTCGTGCTGGTTCAGTACGCCGGGGCCTTCGGGATATTTGCCCGGCCTGCTGCGCGAATCTCGAGGACCGACAAATGGCAATCCCTGGTCGAGAGCGCGGCCGACCTGGATGCGGTCATACACGGCCTTTATCGCCGGCCCGGCGTCATCCTGAAGTCCACCGGTTGGCGCCTCGCCATGCGCGCGGTCATGGCCGGAGAGGTCTGGCTCGTCACCTGGCTCGTTGGCTATCCCATCGGGCTGGAGGAGGCCGTCCTGTTGAGGAGCCTCACGGTAGCGCTCCGCAGCGCCGCCTTCGTCGTACCCGGCGGGCTCGGCGTGCAGGAAGGCGGCTATGTGGTGGTCGGGGCGCTGGTGGGATTGCCGCCCGACGTCATGCTGGCGGTTTCGCTGGCGACCAGGCTTCGGGAGCTGATTGCCAGCGTACCCGGTCTCCTTGCCTGGCAGCTCGCGGAGGGCGGGGCCTACTGGCGCCGCCGCACGCAGGCAGGCGCCGCCGCGCCCGAAGGCGAGATCGAAGCCGACAAGCCCCGCCGGTGAAGCCGCCGCCGCGTTTTGGCCGCGCCCCTCGGCCGGCGCGCGGGTTCAGGGGTCCAACCATCCGAGCCACTGCCCCGGGTAGCGCGCCACATAGTGCTCGAGCCGCTCGACATATTGACGCACGACGCGCTCCGAGGACTCCCGCCTCGAGGCGCCCTCGACGATGTCCAGGGGTGGCTCGACCGTGACGACGAAGGTGCCGGTCGCGTCGCGGACCGTGAAAACCGGCAACACGGGAGCGCCTGTCGCGTAGGCGAGATCGGGCGCCCCGGTGGCGATGGTGACCGTGCCGTTCAGGAACGGGACCCGTAGAGGGGTCTGCGCCGCGGGGTGGACCGAGATCGACACGATCCCGTTGTCACGCAGGCGCCGATACAACAACCGCATCGCCGCCACCGGTCCCTCCAGGGATCGAACGGCTCGCTCCCGCAGATAGCGCTCCTCGATCGCGGTCCACACACGGTTCAGGACGAGCATCCCGAACCGGGTCGAGGTGAACCCGTGACCCACGCGGCTCAGGTGGCTGACGGCGATGCCGGCCCGGTGCAGCGCCATCTTGGTCACGAGACCG
>JBHICL010000690.1:0-1957 GCA_046759605.1 Alphaproteobacteria bacterium
CGTGACAGCCACGATCCTCCGCCAGCGAACGCGCGACTGACGTTGTCCATGGTGGCCGGTGCGGTGAGTCCCGAGGTGTGACCGCGGTCACACCTCACACGCTCTTTACCCGGCGCGATCGGTTGGTCGTCGGGTGCCCGAGCGGAACGGTGGCGAGCCCGGACGCCTGCCCGCGGCGGGTCGGCTCCGGCGCAAACCGAATAAAGTCACCGTGAGGTGTGACGCCAGTCACTCCACGAATGCACGGGCGCCAACCATTGTGATCGCCGAACGGGTACGAGGTGTGTTTGAGCGCACGACGTACCGCACGGGATGTCACTCGAGACATAGGGGACTGACATGACTGCAAAGAGGATCCTGTTCGCGGCCCTGGCGCTGGCCGCGGGTCTCGCGATCGGTTCGCTGAACGCCTATGCGGGCGAGCTGCCGTCGCACATGAGCATCGCCTCCGCCGCGCACGAGGTGACCGTCGGGCAGGTGAAGCAAGGCCTCGAGTCGCTGGGGTTCACCAACGTCGAAGGCATCGAGAAGAACGGTCGTATCTTCGAGATGAAGGCGATGTGGGAGGGCCGCGAGGTCGACCTGCGCTTCAACGCGGAGAGCGGCCGGATCACCGCGGGATAACGGAATGCTCGTGCACACCTTGGCGGGGCGGCGCCCAATGGCGTCGCCCCTTTTGTTCCTACGACTCGACGGCCAAGGGCTCAGGAGTCGTAGTAGAGGTAGAACTCGTAAGGATGCGGACGCAGGCGAAGCTCATCGACCTCTCTGGTCCGCTTGTAGTCGAGGTATGTCTCGATAACGTCCGGTGTGAAGACCTCGCCCCTGAGCAGAAACTCGTGGTCCGCCTCGAGCGCATTGAGCGCCTCCTCGAACGTGCCCGGTGTCGATTCGATTTCCGCAAGCTCCTCGGGCGGCAGGTCGTAAAGGTTCTTGTCCATGGGATCGCCCGGATCGATGCGGTTCTCGACGCCGTCGAGCCCGGCCATGAGCATCGCTGCGAAAGCGAGATAGGGGTTGCACGACGGGTCCGGGCAGCGGAACTCGACCCGCTTGGTCTTGGGGCTCGGCGAGTACATGGGAATACGACATGCCGCCGAGCGATTGCGTTGCGAGTAGGCGAGGTTGACCGGAGCCTCGAACCCCGGAACGAGACGATGGTAGGAGTTCGTCGTCGGCGCCGTGATCGCGAGCAGCGCCGGAGCGTGTTTCAGCAGACCGCCGATGTAGTGCAGCATGAGCTCGCTGCCCCCGGCGTAACTCTCGCCCGCAAACATCGGCTTCTCGTTCTTCCAGATGCTCTGGTGCACATGCATGCCGGAGCCATTGTCGTCGTACAGAGGCTTTGGCATGAAGGTGGCCGTCATGCCACGCCGGCGCGCGACGTTCTTCACCACGTATTTATAGATCAACAGGTTGTCCGCCATGCGCGTGAGCGCGGCATAGCGCATGTCGATCTCGCCCTGGCCGCCGGTCGCGACCTCGTGGTGATGGGCTTCGATCTCTATGCCGATCTCCTCGAGGTGGAGCACCATCTCCGAGCGGGCATCCTGAAGGCTGTCGGTCGGCGGGACGGGAAAGTACGCCTCTTTCGGTCGCGGCTTGTGGCCCAGGTTCGGTCCTTCCTGCTTCCCCGTGTTCCAGTTGCCCTCGGCGGAATCCACCTCGTAGAACCCGAAGTTGGCTCCTTGGCCGTAGCGCACCTCGTTGAAGACGAAGAACTCGGCCTCGGGCCCGAAATACGCGATGTCGCCCACGCCCGTGTTCTTCAGATAGGCCTCCGCTTTCTGGGCGATGTAACGAGGGTCGCGGGTATACGCCTGTCCGGTGACGGGGTCGCTCACGTTGCAGATGAGGACCAGCGTGGTCGCTTCGGTATAGGGATCGAGAAACGCGGTCGTTGGGTCCGGCATGACGAGCATGTCGCTTTCTTGGATCTCCTGGAAGCCGCGGATCG
>JBHICL010000691.1:0-1953 GCA_046759605.1 Alphaproteobacteria bacterium
GTCGAATCCTTCATCGCGGTGGCTACGGAGAGCGCTGGCGAGCTGACCGGCTACGCCATCGCCCGGCTCCAACACGGCGAGTTCGGTGGCGATCTGCCCATCGCCTTGTTGGACGTCATCGGTGTCGATCCCGAGAGCCGACACGAGGGACAGGGGGCCATGCTGCTGGAGGGGATCCTCATGCACATGAAAAAGCGCGACATCGGCGAGCTTCGCACCCAGGTGGATTGGGCTCAGCAGGAACTGGTCAAGTTCTTCGCCGCCCAGGGATTTGATCTGGCGCCCTTCCAGGTCCTGGAACGGGCGACGACGCGCAACGTCTGACACTGGACAGGGCCGTGCCATGCAAAAGATGGACGCCGACATGCCCGACTATGGCGATCCCGGTGGCGACGATTTCGCCGCCTTGTCGCGCGATCGTTTCCCCATCCGCTCGATGACCGGGGATGACCTGGGTGCCATCATTGCCATCGACCGGAAACTCACCGGACGAGATCGCAGAGACTACTACCAGGCCAAGCACCGCGAGATGATGGACGAGACAGGGGTTCGTGTGTCCCTGGTCGCCGAGGTCGACGGCCGGCCCGTGGGATATATCATGGCGCGCGTGGACTACGGCGAGTTCGGCCGCACCGAACCGGCGGCGGTGATCGACACCATCGGCGTCGAGCCTGGCCTCGGTCACAAGGGAATCGGCGCCGCCCTGCTCTCCCAGCTCCTCGCCAACCTGGACGCCTTGCACGTGGAGAGGGTGCGCACCGCCGTCACCTGGAACAACTTCTCGCTTCTGGGTTTCCTCGCGCGCCACGGCTTCGCCCCGGCGCAGCAGCTGGCGCTCGGTAGGCCGGCCGACAAAAGGGATTAGCCGCCGCGCAAAAACCTCATGACGCCATGGCGAGCTGGCCGAGCCGGGCCAGCTTCTCGTGGCGGAAGGCGCCCCAGATGGCGGCGCCGATGGCGCCGGCGTAGATGGACTCAGGGTGGCTCACGACCGTGACGTTGATGTTCTGCTCCTCTATTGCCTCGTTGAGGGCGGCGCGTAGCCCGACGTCGAGGGCAAGGCCTCCGGTCAGGAGCACGGACCCTTGCATCAACTTGAGGGCGCGCAGGAGCTTGACCAGCCGCCCCGCCATCGACAAGTGAATGCCCTTGAGGATGTTGGGGGTCGAGATCCCGCGAGAGACCATGTTGATGACGTCGGTCTCGGCCAGCACGGCGCAGATGCTCGAGACCTTTTCGGGATTGTCCGCCTGCAGGGACAGCTCGCCTATTTCCTCCTGCGTGATGCCCAGAAAACGAGCGATGTTCTCCAGGAACTGCCCGGAGCCCGAGGCGCACTGGGAGGTCATGCGGTACTCGAGCACCTTGCCCCGCTCGTCGATGGTGATGGCGCGGCCGTGCAGCGCGCCGACGTCGAGGATCGCGCGCGCCGAGGGCTCGAGGTAGATGCCGCCGCGCGCATGGGTGGTCATGGAATAGAAGTGGCCGGTGGCGAAGGTCAGGCTCTCAGCCTCGCCGGTGGTGGCGACGTAGGCAACCTCGTCCACCTCGACACCGGCCTCCGCGAGCGCGGCCTCGAAGGTGGCGCGGGCCAGCTTGAGCGGATCCCTCCGGCGAATCTTGCCGATGTCCTTGGAGATCCAATCGATCTCGCCTTGCCCCCCGTCTTCCACGTCGAAAACCACTGCTTTGACGGCTCCGGCGCCAACGTCGATGCCTGCGGTGATGGTCATGGGGCTCTCTCCTTCCCGGTCAGTTCTCGACCGCCCGCCGGGCGAACGTGGCGGCGCCCAGGGCGCCGGTGTAGATGGACTCCGGATCGATGTTGATGGTCACCTCGCCGTAGTTCTCCTTGACCAGCTTCTTGAGCTCGCGCACGGCCGCCTCGTTGTTGGCCACGCCACCTGTGAACGTGAACTCGTCCGTGACGCCGCCCGAGCGTGAGATGATCGA
>JBHICL010000692.1:0-1939 GCA_046759605.1 Alphaproteobacteria bacterium
GACATGAACGCCTCTGCAGTCTCGGTTGCAGCGCCGCCAGCGGCGTCAGAACTCAAGCCGGTACAGTCGGACCCACAGGTCCGGTTCTACCCCCTTCTTAACGTTGATGCGATCGTCGCCGCCCGGCCCTGGCACGAGCGTGGTCCGCCACAAGGAGGGCGTCTGGGCGAGTTGCTGACGGAACTCCTCCGTTGCCCAGATCTGCCCGGGCTGCACATGCGGCTCGACGCGCGCGGCGCAGAGAACCGCTTCCCCACCCGCGATGATCAGCGACCCGTCACTTGCCTGCCGACGCGTTTGCACCTCGCCGTAGTGCAGCGCGATCCGTAGGCGAGGCTGGCCCGGCGCCTGATACACCTCGTCTACCATGTGGCGGGCGATCTGCGCGAGCGCGACGGGATCGTCGTGGACGATCCACACGGCGTCTCCCGCGCGGGTCTCGGCGGCCACCGCCCCCTGGGCCCACTTCCTCATCGCCTCTCGCAGAGCCTGACGGACGGGGGCGTCGACCCGGGCCCGCATCAGACCGCCGAAACCGTGTACGTCACCGGTGAGGACACAGAGCATGCGGGCCGTAATCGCACTGTCGCCGCTCGGCGTCCCCCGCCACAATCGGCCGTAGCCGACGATGTTGACTCGATCAATGCGCTGAAGATAGGCAGGATTCAGCCGACCGATCACGTCCGATAGCACCGGGTGCACGAGGTAGTGTGTCGCCTGCGGCAGCACCCCGTCGGGCTCGAGTGTGCCCTCGCCCGGCCGCAAGAAGCGCTGCACCCACTCCCCGCGGACCCAGTCGTGGTGGAGGTAGCCGAGCAGGCCGACGCGATACAGAGCACAGAACACGTGCCGCTCGTCGATCGCGCCGATGTCGGCATTGTGCTCGCGGAACAGCTTCTCAACTTCGTCCCGCGTGAGAATGGGCCCCGGGAGTCGACGGAGGAAGCGCTCCAGGTCCAGGTCGCCCACGTAGGGCGCGATCTCGGTCAGGTACTCGTGGGCGATCTCGGTCGCGGCGCGGTTCACGGCCTCCTTCAGTCGGTGCTCGTGGCCCCGCTCCTCGGGGCGGAGCGCCGTCAGACGTTGGCCGATGGTCATCAGGTCGCGCGGCCGGAGCAACGTGTTCCGGCAGACATAGTCAAAGGCATCTTCGTGCTCGCCGGTGTAGATCTGCAGGACCTTTCTCCGGCCAAGGAACGCCTCGACCGGGTCAACCCGCGGCCGCTGCGGCTGAACCATCCTGTCGGACTTTTCCAGGCGGATGTTGTTGACGAAGATCTCGCGAAGGCTCTCGATTGGATAGACGATGTCGATGGCGCTGCCCAGATACTGCTGCGACATCGCCGTCGTCTGGAGGCGCGCGAAGGCCTCCTTACGGATGGCGGCGAAGACCTTGAGATGATGGTTGATGCGGCGGAGCTGATATGCGACCTGGACCAGGCCCAGCTGCGCGAAATACCACACGTTCGGTGACAGCTGGCCGGTCACGCTCGGATGGCTCTGGCGGCTCTCGATGTGCTTGTTGAAATACTCGTCGACACCGTCGATGAAGATCGCCACCGGTGAGTTCACGGCGCGCAGCCGGGGCACGAGGTGGCCATCGGTGTCGGTGGCGCAGCGTTGGAGATCGCTCGGCGAGAAGTCGA
This sequence comes from Alphaproteobacteria bacterium, assembly GCA_046759605.1. Taxonomy (GTDB): domain Bacteria; phylum Pseudomonadota; class Alphaproteobacteria; order UBA6615; family UBA6615; genus JBHICL01. The sequence continues at coordinate 1,647 of JBHICL010000692.1, forward strand.
GGAGGCGAACGAGATGGTCGATGACGCCCCGCAGTCCCTCGTCGCCAATCAAGCCCTTGAGTTTCGGGTTGACCGTGAGGCCGCCGAGCTTCCCGAGATGCTTGAGCGTGGCAAGCGCGATGGCCGTGAGCCACAATTTCGACCACGGGAGCGACGAGGCAGACAGGAAGGCGAGTGCCTCTTTGCCGAAGATCTTGTCGCCGATCGGCTTGTCGAGGAGGTTGCCGATCGGCAGGCACGCCGCCCGTCCCCCCTGCTGGTACAGGATGCGCTTGGCCTTGAGGAGGAGCGTC
>JBHICL010000693.1:0-1938 GCA_046759605.1 Alphaproteobacteria bacterium
GCGACGCTTGCATCAACGACGTAGACCATTATCTCTCGCGATCCTCTCGTAGAAGTTCGGTGCTGTCGGTCTGGGCGACGCCATCAGGAGTCATTGCGGCAATACGCTCCGCGATGGCGCGCAAGTCCTGTGAGGAAGGAGAGGTGCACGCCCGCGTGAGTACTTCGCGGAGTTCGGCCTCGAACGAACGGTTGTGTCGTCTGGCTCGTTCCTTGAGCTGCTTGACTACTCGGTCATCCAGATTGCGTATCGTCACGGTTGCCATGATTGCCTCCTGACAGCATTTTGCATGCAATATGACTGCAAAATGCATGCATGTCACGAGAAAAGCCCATGCAGGTACCACTGGGGCGGTTTCTCCGGCGACCGGTAGGGGCCCGCGCGGTAGAGCCAGAAGCGTTGGCCGTCGGCATCCTCGACCCGGTAGTAGTCGCGGGTCTCGACACCGAGAGACGCGGATGGGCGCCACCACTCGGGCGATAGGCGCTCCGGTCCGTCGGCGCGGACGACCCGGTGCACGCGGCCACGCCATCGGAACAGGACAGGGGGATCGTCGGGGATGGGCGCTGTCGCCGTCACCGGTTCCGGCCGGGGCAACAGACGCACTGGGCGGCATGTTCCGAACGAGGCCCATAGCGCATCCGCGGTCTTGTCGCCCTGTTGCGAAGCCGGTACGGCTACCTGAGCGCGTTCGGGCAGATGGCTTTCGCGGGCTCTCAGCCGCACGACGGTGTCCGTGCCCAGACGGTTGCTCAAGCGATCCACCAGCTTTGCCAACGCCGTCTCATCCCACCCGGCGCCCGGTTGGCATGAATCCGCATCCATCGTTCTCATGAGCTCGCTTTGTCGGGCCGTCAACGGGTTGCTTTCGACGACGGACAGGATCAGCAGCTCGACTCCGTTTTCGACCGGGGGCCCTTGCGGCAGGCGATCGAGCTTCTCGTCGAGCAGACGCGTGAGATGATCGGTGTCGCGGCTCGGCTCGCTCGTTCCAACCTGGATTCGATCGACATGTCCGTCGGTGCGATAGAGTGCGAGGTCCAGGGACCGCGCGCCGCGGCCGGCGGCCTCGAGCTTCTCACCGAGCGCGTCGAGCAGTCGTCTGGCAGCGGCTTGAATATCTTGCAGGCGTTCGAGAGGCTCGGGGAGAACCATGCGGACGCGCAGGCTTGGCACCGGCTGCCGCGGCGAGATCGGCTCTTCGACCCGGCCGAGCGCTTGGTCGAGCCGCAGTGGAAGCTCCGTCCCGAACCGGGCCGCGAGGCCGGCACGGGGCAGCCTCAGAAGATCGGCGACCCGGCGCAGGCCCAAGCGGTCGAGTCCTTCACGCTGGATTGCGGTGAGGCGCAAGCAGGCTATGGGGAGGGGAGAGATGTGCGCTTCCTGCTCGCCTGGCGGCACGATCGAGGGGCCCGCTTCGCCGAAACGGGCGACGGCCCAGGCGGCGCCCGGTGTATCGGCCACGGCGGTGCGTACGGCATAGCCAAGAGCGCTCAGACGTCCCTGGAGATCCGCGAGCAGGGAAGCCTCGCCACCGAACAGGTGAGCGCACCCGCTGATATCGACCCAGATGCCACCAGCACCCGCCGTCTCGAGACCCGCTACTGCTGTCCACGGGCTATAGCGGCCACACCAGTCGGCCATTGCCGCCAAGGCCCGTCCGTCGCTTGCGGCTTCCGCGTCGGCGACGTGCAGGCGCGGCTCGAGAGCCCGCGCGTCGGCAAGAGCCTGGCCGGGAAAAAGCCCCACCAGCTCGGCCGGCCGGTTGACGCTGACGAGCCGCAAGCCCGCACCGCCATCCGGCGCGACCGTGACCAGGGGTTCAGCTCGCCAAGGCGAGGGCGGACGATCCCGCCGTTCTTGGCGCCGGCAAAGTCTGTCGGTCGGGAAGCGGGGTAGCCAGAGTGAGACGACGCGTCGCATCACACCATTCCAAAA
>JBHICL010000694.1:0-1929 GCA_046759605.1 Alphaproteobacteria bacterium
TCAGCCGCATCGAGGACGTGAGTGGACGCTTCCCGCAAGTATCCGGTCTCAAGGTAACCTACGATCCAAAGGCCGAGCCGGGAAGCCGGGTCGTCGAGGCGATGGTAGGCGACAGCGCCGTCGATCCCGCCGCCACCTACAAGCTGGCGACCAACGACTTCATGGCCAACGGCGGCGACGGCTATGCCATGTTCAAGGGGGCGCCGCGCATCATCGACGCGGTCGGCGGCAAGCTCATGGCGGCCCAGGTCATGGAGTACATCGAGGCGGCCGGGACCGTATCCCCCACCGTCGAAGGCCGTATCGTCGGCCGTTAGGCTCGCGTCTGGGGCCCGCGCCACGCCGGGCGGGCCCCGGACGGTCCATCCGACCGCTGGTCCTCGGCGCTTTGTAGCGATGGTCCCGCCGCCACAAACTCGCCACGGGCGGAGCTTTACACTTCCTTAACCATGCAGGTGGTTGCCTCGAGGCGGCGTGCATCTTCCGCCTGGAGTGACCGGTCATGGGCTTACGCCGTTTCGCAAGAGCCATCGCATATCCCGTTGTGGCGTTGCTGCTCCTGAGTTCGTCTGTTCAGCCGGCCCTTGCGAGGATGATCGGCACGGAGGAGTTCCTCTCCCGGCATCACCCAGCCGATCAGCGCGCCAGGGTGGAAACGCTCCTCGCCCGCGAGGATGTCAAGGCCGAACTCGCCAAGCTGGGCGTCGATCCCCAGGTGGCGGCGCGGCGCGTCGCGAGTCTGTCCGACGACGAGATCCAAGAGATCGCCCGGAAGATCGACGCGGATCCGGCTGGCCAGGGCGCCTTTGGCGCTGTTGTCTTCGCGGCGCTCGTCGTCTTCCTCGTGTTGCTTTTCACCGACATCGTCGGCGAAACCGACGCCTTCGATTTCGACGACTAGCTGCCGAGATGTTAAGCGGTCTCAACTAAGTCAGTTTTTCATTGAAGAACGCGATCGTCCGATCCCAAGCCAGCTTGGCCGCGGCTTCGTCGTAGCGCGGCGTCGTGTCGTTATGGAAGCCGTGGTTGGTGTCCGGATAGAAGTGCGCGGTGAATTCCTTGCCGTTCGCCTTCAGAGCCGCTTCGTAGTCCGGCCAGCCAGGATTGATGTAGTTGTCGTTCCCGGCATAGTGGATCAGCAACGGGGCTTGGATCTTCGGCACGTCTTCCGTCGCCGGCTGCGGCCCATAGAACGGCACGGCCGCCGCCAACTCGGGCAGGCGCACGACCATTGCGTTGACGACTCCGCCGCCATAGCAGAACCCGACGGCCCCGATCTTGTCGGTCGTATCGTCGCGGGCGCGGAGGTCCGCAAAGGCAGCGACAAAATCCTCGAGCAGCTTGGCGCCGTCGAGCCGCCGTTGCATCTCGCGTCCTTCCGCGTCCGTCCCGGGATAGCCGCCCAGTGGCGTCAAGCCGTCGGGCGCCAGCGCCATGAACCCGGCGACGGCGACGCGGCGTGCGACATCCTCGATATACGGATTGAGGCCCCTATTCTCATGCACCACCACGACGCCGGGAACCGGGCCGCTCGCGTCCGCCGGCCGCGCCAGCAGGCCACGGACCGTCCCGTGCCCATCCGGAGACGAATATTCGACAAATTCCGCCCTGATGCGAGGATCGTTGGGGTCGACCTGCTGCGCCAGGGCATATTGGGGCGACAGGGCTTCCAGCAGCCCGGCCGCCGTCACGCCGCCGACCGCGTACACGGCCGCGCGGTCGAGGAACTCTCGCCGGCTCAGCCGGCCGTGGACGAGGCCGTCAAACAGATCCAGCAGTCCTTGGTCGAAGTCACTGGCTTTCCTGCGCGCCATCATGGTTCTCCCTGTTCGACTGGTTTGGATTTTCAAACGGAGTTGTCCGAGACCCCTCACCCGAATCCGGCTCAGACCGGTGATGCTCCTCAAATAGAGCGTCTCATCAAAACGC
>JBHICL010000695.1:0-1927 GCA_046759605.1 Alphaproteobacteria bacterium
CCACCGTCGAGAGATCTACCGCTGATCTTGTCTGCCGAACTATTGGGTATGCTGCCCTCCGGCGCCGGTTGGTGGTCGCATCGAGCACTTGACATAGGCCAACCTCTTTAGCGAAGGTCAAGCCAGCGAGCGTGTGCGGGCACACGCCCGTCTTTGTGATCGCGCCGACCATCATGCATCGACCCGACAGCCGCATGAGCTGGGCACGCCTCTTGGGGCTCATCGTCGTCGCCCTTTTTCTGGTCTCGGCGTTTACCCCGCTCCCGAATCGCCTGAGCCGCTGGGTAGCGAGGCCCGCGCGCGTCGAACGTGCCCAGGCGATCGTCGTGCTGGGGGCTAGCATCTGGCCGGACGATGTCCTGACAAATCCCTCCCTGCGGCGGGCCGTGCACGGGATCACCCTCCACCGCAAGGGGCTCGCGCCCCTCGTAGTGTTCTTAGGCCCAGCCCGCGGTAAGGGCTCCCCAGAGGCTGAGGTCCGTGCGGAGCTCGCTCGCGAGCTCGGGATCTCACCCCAGGTGATCCTCACGGAGGCCGAGGTCTGGACGACGCGAGACGAGGCCGTGCGCACGGCGGCACTCCTGCAGCCTCGGGGGGTCACCCATATTCTCCTCATCACCAACTCCCAGCACATGATGCGCGCTCGGCGGGCCTTCGAGCGCGTCGGCTTTGCGGTGCTACCCGCTCCGGCCGATGCTTTTTCCCACGCCGCCGATGCGCCGGAAGCCCGTCTCGACCTGATGCGCCGGGTCCTCGCCGAGCTTCTTGCCCGGCTCTCCTACTGGGTCGCGGGCTACATCTGACACGAGGAGGAAGAGGCATGGAGTACTCCTTGATTCTGCTCGTCGTCGCGCTCACCTCACTCGGCGCCGTCCTCGTCGGCGTCAGAGGACTCCGATTGTCCGGGGGCACCATGCGATATGCGCTGGGCAAGATGCTCGAGTCTCTCGGGCTCACGCTCGTCTTCCTCGTGGTGAACGTTGGCTTGGGAGTCGTCATCGCCGTCGCCGTCCGGGCCCTCACGCCGGGCTTCGTCTCCGTCTATGTGTTCACTGACGAGACGCTGCTCGGCTTGTCGCTCCTCCAAGGGCTCACCTTCCGATGGTGGCTCGGGGCGTCTGCCGTCACTGCCGAATCCTCTCGTTGACTTCAGCCCACCTGACTTCTTGACGTTTTAGCGTCACGACGCGATTATCTCAACATGAGCCCGGCAAGGCGGGCCACCGTCTACCTCGATCCCGACCTCCATCGGGCGCTCCGGGTCAAGGCCGCGGAGACCGACACGAGCATCTCGGACCTCGTGAATGATGCCGTCCGGCAGACCTTAACCGGAGACGCCGAAGATCTCGCCGCATATCGAGCCCGAGCCAAGGAGCCGAATCTCGATCTCGAGAAGGTCCTGAGGGACCTGCGGCGCCGTGGCAAGCCAGTCCGCTGAAAGTGGCTTGTTAGACGGCGCAGCGCCACGGTACAATAAACACATGAAGATCACCATCGAGCTTTTGCCTTCCCAAGCTGAGAGGCTGCGCCACGAGGCGGAACGCCTCGGCCTTGCGCCGGAGGAGCTCGCCCGGGCCGCCCTCGCAGACCTGCTGGTAACCCGAGACGACGATTTCAGGGCGGCCGCCGAGCGGGTGCTTCGGAAGAACGAGGAACTGTACCGGCGTCTCGCTTGATGCGGTATCTCACGCTGGGCGAGGTCGTTGAACTTCACCGCCTCGTCCTCGGCGCAACCGGTGGCGCCCCCGGGATCCGCGATTTGGGCGCGCTTGAGTCCGCCATCGCCCAGCCCAAGGCCACCTTCGGTGGTAGCGATCTGTACCCTACGCTGGTCGAGAAGGCGGCGGCGCTTTGCTTCGCGCTGGTTCAAGGTCACCCGTTTGTCGATGGCAACAAGCGCGTGGGGCACGCTGCCATGGAAACCTTC
>JBHICL010000696.1:0-1917 GCA_046759605.1 Alphaproteobacteria bacterium
CGTAGCGGCCGTATTGCCAGTGCCCGCAGTGCATGGAGATCGCGATCACGCCGGGTACGACGGCGGGTGTCACCCGCGCCTCGGTCTCGATCTCGCCGAGCTCGGAGGCGACCTTGATGCGCTGGCCGTCTCGAATGTCGTTCTGGGCAGCCGTCGCCGGGTTAATCCAGGCCGGGTTCTCGTGATAGATCTCGGTCAGCCACTTGCAGTTCTGCGTCCGCGAATGGCTCTGCACATTGACCTTGAAAGTGGTCAGGATGAGCTGGTCGTCGCTCATCGCCTGGTGCTCGGGGATCGGCACGTAGGCGGGCATTGGGTTGAGGCCCATGTCAGCCATTTGTGGCGAATAGATCTCGAAATAACCGGTCTTGTTGAGCTTGTCGGGCGGGAAGCCGCGGTAGACCGTATCTCCGATCTTCTGGCCAACGTAGCCCTTGTAGGCGTTCTTGGTGTCGGCGTAGCCCTTCTCGCGCGCCTCCTCCTCGGTCTTGGCCTTCGACTTGTGCCAGTTCCAATAGAGCTGGTTGGCCTCGTCGAAAATGACGCTGTCCTTTTCGAGATCGGCGGCCGAGATTTCCTTCTGGTGGGAGAAGTACGCCGGCGCCTGGTCGGGGTCGTGGTAGACGCCGTGCGTCTTCATGTAGTCGAAGCCGCCGGCCGCCTTGACCGCAGGGGTCATCTCGCACGACTGCTCGACGAATTCCTCCTTCGAGCTGAAGCCCAGGGGGAAGCCCATGCGCTCGGCCAGCTCGCAGCATACGTCGGCGAAATCACGCGCCTCGCCGAGCGGCGGTACGATGGGCTGGCGGATGTAGTATTCCGGAATCTGATCGGGCGAGACCATGTCCTCCCAGTCCCACCGTTCGAGATAGGTGGCGTCGGGGAGGATCATGTCGGCAAGAGCCGCGGACTCGTCGTAGAACGGCGTGACCGCGACGGTGAAGGGGATGATCGACTCGTCCGTCAGGACGTCGATGTTGTCCTGGCAGTCGCCATTCGAATACACCGGCTGGTAGCAATACCACAGGTAGACCTCGGGACGGCCGGCGCTGCCGTCCTTGATCGCCGGTAGCACACGATGGCTTATATGGTGGGTGGGCAGCGCGGCGTCGCCCTCCAGGCCGTCGACGATCTTCAGCTTCTTCTCTTTGGGCTTGTCCTCTGGGCCTTTCGGATGCTTCCACTTGGCGCCGACCGCTCTGCAGCGTCCGCCGGGGTTGTCGATGTTGCCGGTGATCGCGGCCAACATCTGCATGACGCGCTCGGTGTCGGCGCCATGATGATGGGCGACTGCCCCGCGATAGCTGATCAGGCATCCCGGCCTCGCCAACGCGAATTCACGCGCGACATCGCGGATCTTCTGCGCCGGGACGCCGCTGACGCCTTCAGCCCACTCTGGCGTGTAGGGGGCGAAATGCGCTTTCAGGGCATCGACCTTTTCCTCGGTCGTCGCGTCGAGGTGAGGCGTCGCCCGGCAGAACTTGAGAAATGCTTCGCCCTCGAGGCGATAGAGACCGTCCGCCATGATGGTGTGGCACATGGCGAGAGCCACCGCCCCGTCGCTCCCAGGCTTGAGCGGTATCCACTCGGAGGATTTCGCCGCGGTGTTCGAGAGGCGAACGTCGAACGTCACCATGCGGACGTTGCGGTCGACCATGGCCTGGACCAGCCGGTGCGCGATGGCGGTGTGGTTTGTGTGGGCCTCGAGGCAGTTCGAGCCGAAGTTGAGGATGAACCGGGTGTTGTCGAGGTCCCAGTTGTCGTAGTGCGCGCCCCAGGTCAGCTCCTGGCCGGTCCATTTCGCGGCCTCGCAGATCGCGGTGTGATTGCCGACCGTTCCGGTGCCGTAGCTGGCAAGGAAGACGCTCTTGATCAGCTTGCTCGAGCTCGCCTTCATCCGACCGTAGTGGAACATGA
>JBHICL010000697.1:0-1916 GCA_046759605.1 Alphaproteobacteria bacterium
AGCCCTTGGGCCGGATAGTGTCTCAGTTTCAGCTTGTCGGTGATGGGTGGATCTCAAGAACGTCCACAGATGACCCGAAGCGGACATTCTGGCCGAGGGCTTGATCGGTCTGTCTCGATGAGGTGGACTCCACAATCAGGATTGCCTCTTTCTCCGACAAACCAGTCTGCAGGCATGACATGCAGCGAACCAAACCGGAGCTGAGCCGTCGCGCCTTCCTGGCGTCGCTGGCTACCCTCGCCCTGTCCCCGTCTCTCGGAGCCCGATCCGCCACCGCCGCGACCGGGCCAATGCTGACAAGAGCCATTCCTGCGACCGGAGAGCAGGTGCCGGTGATCGGCATGGGGTCATGGGTCACCTTCAATGTGGGTGAGGACAAGGAACTCCGCGATCATCGGGTGAAGGTCTTGCAAACCTTCTTCGACATGGGTGGTGGCGTGATCGATTCCTCGCCGATGTACGGCTCGTCCGAGGCGGTCATCGGCTACTGTCTGGAGCGCATTTCAAACACGCAGTCCCTGTTTTCCGCAACCAAGGTGTGGACCTGGCTGCAATCGCTCGGGGTCGGCCAAATGGAGGACTCGCGGCAGCTGTGGGGCGTTGACCGGTTCGACCTGATGCAGATCCACAACATGGTGCGTTGGGAGAGCCATCTCGAGACGCTGCTCGCGCACAAGGCGGAAGACCGGATCCGCTACATCGGCATGACCACCTCGCACGGCCGCCGTCACGATGCCATGGAGAAGGTGATGGCGGAACAGCCGCTCGACTTCGTGCAGTTCACCTACAACATCCTGGACCGCGAGGCGGAAACGCACCTGTTGCCGCTCGCGGCCGACCGCGGCCTTGCGGTCATCATCAACCGACCCTTCCGGCGAAAGGAGCTGTTCCACCTCTTCGAGCACCATCCGCTGCCCGAGTGGGTCAGAGAGTTCGACTGTGCGAACTGGGCGCAGTTCTTCCTCAAGTTCATCGTTTCCCACCCGGCCGTGACCTGCGCGATCCCGGCTACCTCGCGCGTCGATCACATGCAGGAGAACATGGGTGCTCTGTACGGGCGGCTGCCCGATCAGAGGATGCGTGAGCGGATGATCCGTTACGTCGAGAGCCTGTAGCCGGCAGGGGCCTCCGAGCCGGCGCTGGAGCGAACCGACATGCTGCCCTTCACAGCGGAGGTCTTTTTTTCCGTTTTCGAGCAGTACAACCGCGCCATCTGGCCGGTGCAGATCGTCGCCTATGGCCTCGGCCTCGCCGCCGTCCTGCTGACCTTCAGGCCGGCCCCGGGCAGCGACAGGCTCGTCGGCGCGATCCTGTCAGCCGCCTGGGCGTGGATCGGCGTCGTCTACCACCTGAGATACTTCGCCACGATCAACTTCGCCGCCCCGGCGTTTGGCGCGTTCTTCGTCATCCAGGGCCTGCTCTTCGCCTGGACCGGGGCGATCCGGGGGAAGGTCGCCTTCCGCTTCCGCGCCGACCTATTCGGCTGGACCGCCCTGGGGCTCGTAATCTTCGCGATGACGGTCTATCCGCTCATCGGCTGGCTCGCGGGCCATGGGTGGCCGCGCGCGCCCATGTTCGGGGTCGCTCCCTGCCCGACGACGATCTTCACAATGGGTATGCTGTTGCTGACGGCGGGCCGGACGCCGCTGCACCTCGTCGTCATCCCGGTGCTCTGGTCGCTCGTCGGCGGCACGGCGGCCTGGCTGCTGGAAGTCCCTGAGAACCTGGTCTTGCCGCTGGCGGGCGTTGGCGGGTTGTGTCTGATAGTCTGGAACAACCGGCGCCAAATGCGATCGTGACCATCTCGCCCGCAGCTGTGGGGGCCTGCTTTTCGTCTGCGAGCCAACGAAAGGTCTGCTTGTGGCTATGAACGGACCTTGGAGAGGCTGCGCCGCAACGTCCGCTTTCTGCTCGTT
>JBHICL010000698.1:0-1915 GCA_046759605.1 Alphaproteobacteria bacterium
AAAGGTACCGCGTAGAGCTCCAGGCGGTGGTCCACCAGGTGATAACCCAGCCTTCGGGCAATTTTCTTCTGCAGCGATTCGATTTCGGCATTCTGGAACTCGATCACACGGCCTGTCTTCATGTCGATCAGGTGATCGTGGTGCTCTTCGGGCGCCTCTTCGTAACGAGCGCGTCCATCACCGAAGTCGTGCTTTTCGAGTATGTTCGCCTCCTCGAATAGCCTCACGGTACGATAGACCGTTGCGATGGAGATGCGCTGATCGATCGCCGTTGCGCGGCGGTACACTTGATCGACGTCGGGATGATCGTCCGCATCCGAGAGCACGCGCGCGATGATGCGACGCTGTTCCGTCATCTTGAGCCCCTTGCTCTCGCACAGGCTCTCGATGCGTGAGACCATGACGCGCCCCTACCCCTGGTCATCGATGGTTGATTATAGCGCAAACGTCCCGGGAGCCATAACCCTCCGCTATCCCCAAGACCTTGCCGGCACGCTGGGCTCAGCGTCTCGCCCCCCCACGACGGCCTAGTTCGATCTTCTTCGCCAGCTTGCTCCGCTGCTTGGCGTAGTTCGGCGCAACGAGGGGATAGTTCGCCGGTAGGCCCCAGCGTTCCCGGTACTGCTCAGGCGTCAGGTTGTAAGCTGTCTTCAAGTGCCGCTTCAGCATCTTCAGTTTTCTGCCGTCCTCGAGACAGACGATGTAGTCGGGCGTCACCGATTTCGTGATGGGCACGGCAGGCTCGAGGATCGGCTCGTTGGCGGCGCTCCTGCTCAGTTCGGCAAGGCTCGCGTGCACCTCAGCGATGAGCTGCGGCAGCTCACTTGGCGGCATCGTGTTTTGGGCGACGTGCGCGGAAACAATGTCCACGGTCAACCTGAGCACTTCCGGCGCACTTACCCGGTCTGGCATATGAGTCGCCTCGAGGCTGACTACGGAAGGACAAATGATACCTTGTATTGAACTGCACTTCAACAGACGCTCATCATCGCGGCACGGGAAATTCTTTTGACGACGATCAGCAAAACCTTTTATTCGGCCGTGAATCTTGTTGCCTATGTTTCGGATCTTAACGACCTGTTCAGCACGATGGCGTCCGACACTCGCCCTTTGCGGTTGCCGTAGTATCCCGGTTGCCGGCAGACCGTCGCAAAGCCGTGACGCCGGTAGAGATCCAGGGCAGCCAGGTTGCACACCGCGACCTCGAGGAAGACCCGGTGCGCTCCGATGGCGGTCACGGCGGCGAGTAACCCGGTGAGCAACGACGAGCCAACGCCGCGGTGGCGTGCGTGAGCGACGACACCCAGTGTCAGCACCTCGCCCACATCCGCGATGACACGCGCCAGACCGAGTCCAACCGCCTGATCCGACACGCCAAACCTCGCCAGCAGAGCCACCGATCCCGGCACCCGTAGCAACAGGTCGATGGCGCTCGGGCTCCATGGCTCGATCGCGGCGCCAACGAAGGCCGCCCGATGCACCGCCGCGAGAACATGCGCCGACTCGCGTCCGACGAGGTATATGCCGACCGCCTCCCTGGGGGTCATGGAGCGGGACGGTCCCGGGGAACCGTGACGTCCGGCGCCCGCAGGTACAGGGGCCTCGGCGGCCCACCCTGCAGCACCGTGGGGTCGCCGCCAACCCGCGCGGCCGCCAGCTCTACGACAACCGCGGCGTCGGGCGGTCCAAGCACTGCGGACCTTGCAACGTCCCGACAATCGCCCAGATGCGGTAGGGACCGCGGCACCGCATCTCCCGCGAGCAGGAGCGGCTGGTCCCCCAGGCTCTCGGCGAGATCCCGCGGCAGGATGCAGCACGGCCGGCTCAGGGCCGTGAGATCCACGGCAAAGGTCTGCAGATAGACATCGGCGCGTTTCGTCTCGAGCAGGACCGCGAGCACCCGGTCCCGCCGGAT
>JBHICL010000699.1:0-1911 GCA_046759605.1 Alphaproteobacteria bacterium
GGGCGTCCGTGAATTCTTGAACCCTTCCGCGAGCCCGCGTCGTCCGCCGGTCGGCGGCGCTCGAGGAGGAGGCGCGCAATCCAATAGATGTTAAGCGCCATGAAGACGAGGTTCCAGGCGATGGCCTCAAGCAACGGATAGGGACAGGCCCAGAAGAAGAATATCAAAAGGACGGATGCGATGACCGTGAGCACGCGCAGCCACAGTATGTCCCGCAGCAGAAACGAGATCAGGTAAAGGACATTCGCCATGTGCAGCAGGATGTCCATTGGTTCGTCCGTCCTCGGCTTGGCGGTCACGCATGCGGATAAGTGCGCTCCATCGGATCGTCATCGATCACGAGCTCTAAAGCGATCCGATCGAGTACGCACGCGTGCGCCCTCAGATTCTTCGCGTCCCACCTGTTGTTACTGGCGGCGACGGCGAGCAGCGCACGGGACAGCTCCCGCAACGCCGCTGCATGGCTCTCCATCTGGGTCATGGTCGTCTCACCGTTCGAGTGCAGCCCTTTCAGGCGATCCGGACACGCGATCGCTCACGGGCCCCTGGCTAACGGTGATAACCGGGAACCGATGCCAAAAAAACTACCGATCGGCTATGGGTTGCATAACCAGAGGTCATGGTCGGAAGATGAAAGTCGTACCATAGAACATGGGACTCGGCGCCTTGCGTTCACGAGGAACACAGGTCGCCGCTGCAATCGACCCTATAGTACTCCAGGCCCGCCGACCGGAATGCCATGAGCGTCACGCCTATGCCCAGGAGGAGTGCGAGATAGGCCGGCAGAGCATGGGGCGACAGCCCCGGTATCTCGTGCAGGATCAGCACGTCATTGCCGCCGGGCGCCGCGGCCGCGCCCAACCCCATCAGGCTCCCACCGGCAAAATTGAGGAGCCATTTTCGCGACGGTCGCCAGTCGGGCGAGAAGGTGCCCCGCTGCCATGCCGAGAGCCCCATACCAACCAGCATGGCGGCGACTATCCCCCACAGCGGTCCCGTGGGACCCGGCCCGGTACCCGCGAGATGAGCGGCCCCCCGCGCAAGCGTGCTCGTATAGGCCCACGGGCCATTGAGCGCGAACAACGCGCCGCCGCTCAGGCCGAGCAGCGCCGCGGCCGTCGATAGTCTGTAACGGTTCGCCAGGATGCGCGCCCGGAGGCCGGATCCAGTACCCGCGGCGGTGAACAACCGCCCGGTCTCCCATGCCATCCAGACCCCGACCAGGCCCACGAGGACAATCGACCACAATCTGGGCTGGCCGAGCGCCGAAATCATCGGCTCGCGTGTCCCGAAACCGCTTTCCGGCCCCAGATTGTCAAGCACAAGCGCACCCAGCAGGAAACCGAGAATGCTCACCGCCATCCTCAGGTGACCGTCACCGAGGCGGCTGAGCGTGTAGAACGCGCAACCGCCGTTCAACGCGGCGCCGACACCAAAGACAAAGCCACCAATCAACGCCGCGGGGGAGAGCGCCCAGACCTGCGCGGGCCCAGCCCCGGGGAGGGGTGCAAGCCACACAAGGACGGCGGTGATCGCCGCCACCCAGAGCACGATCTTGGCGAAGCTGAGAAGCATATACGCCCGTCGGGTGGTCAGGACTTCCAACACGGCCTTGACCGTGCAAATGCTCGCGCGGTGGGCGGCAAACCCGAATACGGCCGCCAGCACGAGCGAAGCGGTTATGACCGGGAGCTCCCCCACGCCACGGCTCTCGGTTTGCTCACCCGATGGGTTCCGTGCTGCAACATAGCACGCGTTCCCTGTTCGGGCTCGTTATCAGGCTTTCTGGGGTCGCTTGCTTGCGTTGAAAGCAGACCGAGGCGTTGTCCGTCGAGCCGGCCAGCCGCGCGCCGCCTAGCGGTTGTCCCCGTTCTTGAGCTTGGCTTGAACTTCGTTCAACTCCAACACCAC
>JBHICL010000700.1:0-1910 GCA_046759605.1 Alphaproteobacteria bacterium
GAGGCCGGGCTGGAAGCGCTGGTGGAGGTGATCGCGAACGCCCGGGTCGACGGCATCGTGGTCTGCAACACCACCCGGAGCCGTCCATCCGGCCTCCGCGGCCGGCTGAGGCGCGAGGGCGGCGGGCTCTCGGGCCGGCCGCTTTTTCACGCTTCGACGGAAATGCTGCGGCGGGTCTACCGCCTCACCGGGGGCGGCACGCCCCTCGTGGGCGTGGGGGGCGTCGCGAGCGGGGCCGACGCGTACGCGAAGGTCCGCGCCGGGGCCAGCCTGGTTCAGCTCTACACGGCGCTCGTGTTCCACGGCCCGGGTCTCATCGGTCGCATCAAGACCGACCTGGCGGCGAGGCTCAGGGCCGACGGGTTCTCGAGCATGGCCGAGGCGGCGGGCGCCGATCATCAGTAGGGCGAGGTATCCTGCGCAATGAGCGCCACGCCCACGGCCGCGGCGGCGGGTATGGCGGCGAGCGCCGCCAGGACCACCGGCTGCGCGACACGGCCCAACGCGCCGCGCGGTGGCATGCGGGCGGCGACCCGGTCGGCGGCGAACACCAGGGCCAGCACGGCGAGAGCGATGAGGTTCACGGTCTCCGTGAACAGCACCAGCACGTAGACGAGGGTCAACAGGGCGCCGCCGGTCCCCAGCACGCCCACCGAGCCGAAGCCATAGCGGCCGCTCGAGAAGAACGCGGCGAGGAACGCCCACGAGAGGACCCCTCCCGTGGCCGCCGCCACGCTGCTCGCGAGGACGCCCAGGCTGGCCGAGTTGCCGAGGAGCGCCACGAACGCAGCCCCGGCGGCGGCGACCAGCACCTGCACGCCGGGCCCCAGGGCCCCTCGGTCGCTCACGGACATGAGCCGCCAGAGGATCGCCGCCGAGACGAGCCACAACACGGCAAGCCGCAGGATGAGCTGGACATCCGGTCCCGCGACGAGGGGGCGCCAGCCTATCCACGCCAGGCCGATCAGGGGAAAGAGGAGCAGCGCCCCTCGAGCGAAGGGCCGTGGGGCGCCGGACCAGTCGAGCGCGAAGCCCACGACGAGCGCGAGAAGCACGAGATAGAAGACCTTCTGCTTCGCCGCTGCGGGCGGGAAGGGCGGCAGGCTCTCGATGATGAGGAAGGCCACGAGAAACGCGACGACGGCGGCCGCGATGGCGAGGGCGCGCCCCTGCGTCGTGCCGCCGACGAAGCGGATGACGGCGGTCAGCACGACCGCGAGCGCAAAGGGAATGACCGTGCCCGGCGTCGCCGGGTTGCTCATGAGTGCGTCGAGAATGGCGGCGCCCCCCGGCCTCGGCGCCCCGTTGACCGGGATGCCAGGCCCGACCTTCATAGGTCGATCCCGGTGCGGATGTAAATGCCGTTCGCTTGGAGGTGCCGATCTCCTGACGGGCCTACGCGCGCCGACGTGTTGGGTTCAAGGCCGCACGCCGGGGACGCCGCACCGCGTCGCCTCGCCGGTGATCGCGATCCCCGGCCCCGGCCCGTATATGTCCCCCGAGCGGGTGTCGTCGCAGACCACCCCACCGATCGATGTGGTCTCATTCCTGTTGTTGTCGCCCGCGTAATCGCCGCCAAGCAGCCCAATCAGATCGACGCCGATCGCACCCTGGAAGACGTTGCCGCTGACCGTCACGCTCGTCGACAGGCCAGACACCTGAACGCCATCAAAACTGACGTCCGAGATCGTGTTGCCGCTGATCGTCACGGTGCTCGCCCCGGAACTGAAATCCACACCGGTGCTTCCCCCCGAGATCGTGTTGCCGCTGACCGTCACGCCGGCGGCCGAGGTTCCGAACGCCACACCGAAACCATTGTTGTCCGAGATCGTGTTGCCACTGACGGTCACATTCGTAGCGGATGAGCCCGCTGTAATTCCCCGATTCGAGATGAGCGAGAGCGTGTTGCC
>JBHICL010000701.1:0-1902 GCA_046759605.1 Alphaproteobacteria bacterium
GTCAGCAGCGGCGCCGCGGCGGCCCTCACCGTCGGCACCGCGGCATGCCTCACCGGGCTCGATGTCGCGCGCATGGAGCGGCTGCCGCACACCGAAGGCATGCCGAACGAGGTGATCATGTGCCGCACGCACCGCACCGGCTATGACCATGCGATCAGGGCTGCCGGCGCGCGTATCCGCGAGGTGGGATTCAACGACCGTGGCATGGGCGCGGGAGTGCGCGGCGTGGAGCCGTGGGAGCTCGCGGCCGCGATCACGCCCCAGGCGGTCGCCTTCGCGTACACCGCAAACCCTCGGAACGAGCCGCCGCTTCGCGAAGTTGCCGAGGTGGCCCGCCGTCATGATCTGCCGGTGATCGTCGACGCGGCCGCCGAGCTGCCGCCCGTGGAAAACCTGCGACGCTTTATCGCCGAGGGCGCGGACCTGGTGGCGTTCAGTGGAGGCAAAAGCATACGCGGTCCCCAGGGCACGGGCATTCTCTGCGGCCGGCGGGATCTGATCGCCGCCGCGCTGCTCCAGCAGCTGGACATGGACGTTGCCCCGGAAACGTGGGAACCGCCCGCGAGCCTGATCTCCCGCGATGCGCTGAGTGGCATACCTCATCACGGCCTCGGTCGCGGGTTCAAAGTGAGCAAGGAGGAAATCGTTGGGCTGGTCGTCGCCCTCGAGCGCTTCGTCGACCTGAATCCCGCGGCGGAGACGGACCAGCATGAGGCTATGCTAGGCGCGATCGAAGCGCACCTGTCCGGGCGGCCGCACGTTCGGATCACGCGGCTTCGCGCAGCCGATACCGGGCGGTATCCGATCCTACACCTTGCATTCGACGAGGATGGGCTGGGGCGGACGGCGTTTTCGATAAGCCGGGCGCTCCAAAACGGTGACCCTCCGGTTCATCTGGGTGAGGGCCGGGCGTTCGACGGCATCCTTACCGTGGATCCTTCCTGCCTTGGCGCCGGTGACGAAATCATTCTCGCGGAGCGCTTGGCGAAACTGTTGCAGGCGACCTGAGTGTGCTTCACTGGTCGGCGATCCGGCCGATGCGAATAGTCCAAAGACGAAAACACGAGCGGGGAGGCGGTGATGCGGCGGATGGTCTGGGCGGCGGCCCTGTTCTTCGGCATCCTCGGGGGTAGCGCCGCGGCGGGGGAGCGGGTCGATCTGGAGCTTGTGCTCCTGGCCGATGCGTCGGGATCGATCGATGACGCCGAGATCCGGTTCCAGCGCCGAGGCTACGCTACCGCGATCACCCATCCCGAGGTCCTTGCCGCCATCGCCCAGGGTTACGACCAGCGGATCGCCGTCATCTATGTCGAGTGGGGCGACGCGTTCTCGCAGGAGGTCGTGGTGCCCTGGACGATCATCGACGGTCCCGAAAGCGCCGCGGTCTTCGCGCAGTCGCTGCTCGCGACGCCCCGCCGCGCCGTCGGCCGCAACGCCATCGGCAGCGCCATCGCCATGGCGCACGCGCTCATCGAGACCAACGAGATCGAGGGCCACAGGAGGGTGATCGACATCTCCGCCGACAGCGCCAACAACTGGGGCGGAATTCCCATCGCCGACGCACGGGCCATGGCGGTCGCCGCCGACATCTCCATCAACGGCCTTGCAATCCTTTGCCGCAACTGCAATGGCCGGCCCGTCGCCTATGACCTGGAGGCCGCGTTTGCCGAGCGGATCATCGGAGGACCGGCCAGCTTCGTCATTACAGCCGACGGCGACGACCGCTTCGCCGAGGCGGTCCGCAAGAAGCTTTTGCTCGAGATCGCGGGGACGCCCGCCGTTCCGCGGGGCGGACGGCGCCTCGCTGCTACGGAATGAGAACCAGCTTGCCGAAGAAGTCCCGCTCGGCGACCAGCCGCGCAGCCGCCCTGGCCTCCGAGAGAGGAAACGTGGCGTGGATCA
>JBHICL010000702.1:0-1900 GCA_046759605.1 Alphaproteobacteria bacterium
TCCGCCAGGGGGTCGACGAAGATCAGCGCCCGGCCGCCGCCCATCAGGTACTGATCCACCGCATAGAGCGTGCGCTCGGAAAGCTTCGCCGGGTGCACCAGCATCAGGACGTCGACATCCTCGGGGATTTCCTCGTGTACGTCGGAATCGATGGTGCGGACCTCGAAGAGCTGCTCCAACTGGCCGATCACCTGCCACGGTCTCGCCAGCGGGCTGATGCCGGCCATCATCGTGCCCGGATAGCCGCGCAAGGGCAGGGACGTCATCAGCCCGACCACCGTCCGCTTGGGGTTGGAAAGGTTGAGGACCATCCTGGTGAGGTCGTATTCGAGGAAACGCTCGCGGCCCGGGGAGAAGAAGGCGATCACCTCTTCATCGTCGGTGCTGTTGGTGCCGGCGAGGCCGAAGTAGACCATCTCTCCGGTCTGATCCAGCGGGATGCCTTGGATGCCGAAGGCCACCGCCTGGTCCTCGGCCTCCGAGAACGGCACGGGATCGGTCGCGATGAGCCGGATCTTGCCGCCGGCGAGCGCCGCGTACTCCTCCAGGAGGTCGCGCACCCGGGCCGCGTAATTGGCAAGCGCCGGCAGTTCGTTGCCCAGCCGGGTCGAAAAGTAGAAGCGGAGCGTGATCGGCTCGTCGATCTTCTTGAGTATCGCGTGCGTGCCCTCCGACAGCGTGAACAGCTTGTCCCCGGTGAGGTCGAGCCGCGCGCCCGTCAACCCCGCCCGGGACAGTACGTTGACCGCCAAGAACAGGACGAAGGCGACGAGCAGCGACGCGAAGGCCAGGGTCGTCCGGCCGGCAAGAAATGTCCTGAAACCCGAGCGCGTCATGGCCCCCCTCGCTATCTCGCTTTGTAGAGGTCGACCAGGATCCCGTTGGCGAACAGGAACACGGCGATGACGGAACCGAAATAAACCAGGGCGGCGATGTCGATCACGCCTTTCGAGATCGCATTGAAGTTACTCATGAAGCTCAAGGCCGCGACCGTGTTGACGACCCCCGCGGGCGCCCAGCCGCTGAAGAAGTCGAGCACCAGCGACGTGCCGCTGACCGTGAAGATGAGACAGACCACCGCGCCGAGCACGAAGGCGATGACCTGGTTCTTGGTCAGCGCCGAAAAACACGAACCGACGGCGAGGTAGGCGCCCGCCATGACCAGGCTGCCCAGGTAGCCCGCGAAGATGACGCCGTTGTCGGGAGCGCCCAGGTAGTTCACGGTCAGCCACAAGGGGAAGGTCAGCGCCAAGGCAATGGCGGCGAAGGCCCAGGCGGCGAGATACTTGCCGAGCACCGCCTGGGTGGTCGAGACCGGCAGGGTCAGCAAAAGCTCGATGGTGCCGATCTTGCGCTCCTCGGCCCACAGCCGCATGGAAACCGCCGGCACCAACAGGAGGTAGAGCCACGGATGAAAGGCGAAGAACGGGGCGAGGTCCGCCTGGCCGCGGTCGAAGAACGCACCCAGGAAAAACGTCAAGGTTCCGGCCAGCGCCAGAAAAATGACGATGAAAACATAGGCCAGCGGGGTGACGAAGTAGCTCACGAGCTCGCGGCGGAAGACGGTCCAAAGAACGCCCATCGATCAAGCCTTCCCTTTCCCGGCGCCGCCCGCCTCGCCGGTGGTGAGGGAACGGAAGACGTCTTCCAGGCGCCCGCGTTCGAGCCGGACGTCCCGAACGTCCAAGTTCCGCTGGCGGACCAGGACGCGGACATTGTCGAAAATGTCCCGGCCGTCCCGCGCCCGTGCGAAAAGGCAATCGTTGTCCACCTCGACCTCGGCGATCCCGTCCATGTCGCGCAGTATCGGCGCCAGCTCGCCCAGCGTGTCGGCCGAGGCATTGATGATCACCCCGTTATGGCGCGGCGAACGCGCCTGCAGCTCTTGCGGCGTGCCGTC
>JBHICL010000703.1:0-1899 GCA_046759605.1 Alphaproteobacteria bacterium
AGGTCCAGCACACCGTCATCAACCAGCCCGAGGACCCCAACCTCGTCTGCACTGCCCGGCAAATGCTGCAAGAACGTCATTTCGGTCAACATGCGCGCCCGGCCTCGGTAGCCCCGCTTGTCAATGTATTCCCGTGCCGACAGGTCGGGCGGGCCGGTTCGAGCAATCCCTCGGCGCATCCGGGCGCATGGCCAAGCTCCAGGATGAAAGAGGGTCCACGGCAACCAGCGGGTGGCTCCGCCCAAGTTGAATGCGGTGCGCCGCATCGGAGGAGAGGCGCGCAGACGTAGTCCCGCCCTCCGTATCTCGGGCAATGTCGCCGCTTCGCGGCCATGCACGAACTCAGCGCCGCCTTCCACAGGCTCGTCGCAGAAGTCGCGCAAGGTCCAGATCCGCCCGCCGATGCGGTCGCGCGCTTCCAATACCACGACCGAAAGCTGCGCGCGCACGAGCTCGCGTGCCGCCGTGATACCCGCCATCCCCGCGCCAATCACGATTACATCCGGCATGTCGGTCCCTGCTCCAGCTCGATCTCAGCCCACTGCCCGGACCGCTCAGTTCAACGCTGCCCCGTCCCCGCTCGAGGGCTTCTCGTCACGCGCCTTACCTGCCGCCGCATGAACCCAGGCGCCAGTGCGCGAACGACGTAGCCCGCCGCCAGGTTGCGAGGGTAGGTGAGCTCGCGCTTGCCCTTGGCGAGGGCTCGGAAGATAGCGTCGACGAGCCCGTCGGGCTCGACCATCGAACGGCGCGACGCGGCCGGCATGCGCTCTAGCATCTCCGCGTCGAAAAACGGAGTGTGAATGACTCCCGGACACACTGTCAGCAGGTGTACGCCCGCGTCTTCCACCTCCAGGGACAGCGCTTCGGCCAAGCCGACCATGGCGAACTTTGATGCCGCGTAGGCCGTCTTTTCGGGTGACGCAATCCTGCCTGTCACGGAGGCCATGAAGACGAGCCAGCCGCGTCTGCGCTCGACCATCTGCGGTAGCAGCGCCTTCGTAAAGTACAAGGCCCCGAAGTAGTTCACCCGCATGATACGTTCCATATCCGCGAGATCCCACTCCAGGAAGGTGCGCTGCCCGCCGTAACCCGCGTTGTTTACCAAGATGTCGATTGCACCGAAGCGCTGGAGCGCGTCGCGTGCGGCGACCGTTACTTGGTTTGCATCGGCCACATCGCAAGGGAGCACCATGGAATCGCCGGATTGAGCGCGAATCGCTGACGCGACCGCTTCGAGCTCGGCTTTGCGCCGCGCAACCAGTGCCACACGCGCTCCCTGCTGCGCCAGACGCAGGGCGAGCAGACGCCCGATCCCGCTCGACGCGCCCGTCACAAGCGCCGCGAGACCGCTGTAAGATTTGAGTCTCATCGGACCATTCACGCAAAGCTTCCGTGGCTAACGTCATTCTATCCGGCGCGAGCAGGACGGCCGCAGGCATAGGCAACCGCCGCCTCCATGTCGCGAAGACCGTTTAACCGAGATTCCCCAGATGGCTCCTCCCAGTTGCCGACAACGGTAGCACATTGGGCATCCGACCGCGAATCCGGCCCTGTACTGGTACGATAGGCCGTGGTCCGCTCTTTATCGGGCTGATTTGGTGATGAGAAACCCGGCCCCGTGACCATTTCGCACTTGTGAGGGCGCACTCCGACCTGGGCAGCGCACACCGGCGTGTTCGCGTTCGGCGGCCCGCAGCATGCCGGCTCAGCACCGACCGATCACCGGCAAAAGCGAGTCCGAATGTCGCCCAATTCCGGCCAAGAACCGGGGTCCGCCGCAAAAGCCTCCGCATCGGTCGTTGCAGAGAATCCTTGCTGGCCGAAAGGCGCTATTCAGTGCAGTGGCCGCAGTTTCGTGCCATCATTGCGGCCCACCATGGAGCCATTTAGCGACTG
>JBHICL010000704.1:0-1895 GCA_046759605.1 Alphaproteobacteria bacterium
TGCTTGTTGAACTCCTCGAAGAGGTCCTTGTCCTCCTTGCGGAACCCGAAGCCGCCGTGGCCTTTCACCGACTTGCCGGCCACCATGCCGAAGGGCGCGGTCGACTCCACGCCTTCGCCCTTGGCGGCCAGGTTGGCGATGGAGAGCGCCGTCAGGGCCGCCGCATCGGCGCGGCCGGTCTGCACCGCCTTCAGCATGCTGGCCTGGTCGGGCAGGATCACCAGCTGGCCCTGTCCGACGCCGGCGTCCTTCGCGTATCCGCCCTCGACCGCACCGGCCATGACCGCCAGCTTCAGATCGTCGTCGCCGGCGAAAGTGGAATAGTCCGCGATGGATTTCGGGTTGCCCTCCATGACCAGCATGGCCTGGCCGATGCCGTAGCTGGGCTCGGAAAACTGGATCTGCTCGCACCTCTTGGGGTTGATGAACATGCCGGCGGCGATGATGTCGAAGCGTCCCGCCCTCAGACCTGGAATGAGGGAGCCGAACTCGGTGAGAACGCCATCCACCTCCTGAATGCCCATCTTGTTGAGGATCGCCTTCGCGACCTCAGGGGCCTCTCCGGTCAGCTTGCCGTCCGGCGTCGCGAATCCGAACGGCGCCTCGTTGGCGAAGCCCACGCGGATAAAGCCCTGCTGCTTGGCACGTTCCAGCGTGGTCTCGGCGTCGGCGGCGTCGAGGGTCGCCAGTACCGTCATGCCGAACGCGCCAACGGCGACGATCCCGAGCAGCGCCGTGCGCCGGGTCAAGGTCTTGAAGTCAAGCATGGGTTAGAGCCCTCCCAATTGTCATCCTCATTTTCTCCCGGCAGAAGGCCCTGCCGGACTCATAGGACTCTGCCAGGGCTGTGACCATGATGCAAGAGATGTACACATCTATACTGGACTGGGGCCAGACGGCGGCCCATACTCCGTGCCTGACCGGCCCCTTTTTCAAATGCCGGTTCTGCCGGTTCTATTGCGTTCGTGTCCATACTCGGGGCGCCTGGAGGGGCACATTCGGGTGCGCTCGGGTGGTGACGGGAGAGGAGCGGTGTGAGCGACATCGCCATCCTGACCCAACCAGCGCTCCGCGCCTCGGTGCCGCTGGACCTGATGGCGGTCGAGGTCGTCGAGAACGCGTTTCGCGCGCTGGCCACCAGGGCGGTTGCCATGCCGCCGATCCTCCGGCTCGACATCCCCGAGCACAACGGCGAAGTCGACGTCAAGACCGCCTACATCCCCGGGATCGACAGCTTTGCGATCAAGGTGAGCCCCGGGTTCTTCGATAATCCGAAGCTCGGACTGCCGAGCCTCAACGGCCTGATGGTCCTGCTGAGCGCCCGGACAGGGCTCGTGGAGGCATTGCTGCTCGACAACGGCTACCTGACCGATGTGCGCACGGCAGCCGCGGGCGCCGTCGCCGCCAGGCACCTGGCGCCGGAAGCGGTCGAAGCGGTCGGTGTCCTGGGCAGCGGGCTTCAGGCGCGCTTGCAGGTCGAGGCCCTCGCGCTTGTGCGCCCGTTCTCGCGCGTGCTCGTCTGGGGGCGCGACCAGGCACGCGCCGAGGCCTGTGCCAACGATCTCGCGCCGCGTCTCGGGCGCGAAACGCGGGCGCTCGCGGACCCGGCGGCGGTGGTCGCGGAAAGCCAGATCGTCGTCACGACGACCCCGGCAAGGCGTCCCATCCTCATGGCCGACTGGCTGCACCCCGGACTGCACGTGACCTCCGTGGGCTCGGACGCCGAGGACAAGAACGAGCTGGACCCGAGGTGCCTCGCCGAGGCCGATCTCTTCGTCTGCGACCGGCGCGGCCAGTCGGCTCGCCTGGGCGAGCTTCATCACGCGGTGGCACAGGGCGCCGTGGGGGAGGATTTTCCCGCTGTCGAGCTCGGCGAGATCGTGGCGGGAACGGCC
>JBHICL010000705.1:0-1894 GCA_046759605.1 Alphaproteobacteria bacterium
TCCTGCAGCAGAATGCCGACCTCCTCGTCGTCGACTTCGACGACCCAGCAGTCTGGTTTCGATTGAAGGCCCATGCGTAAATGGCTGTTCGATCCATGGCGGAAAAGCGCATTCGTTTGCTAATCCCGAATTATCTACACCGCAATGTGGATCACTGTGGAAAAGCGTGGATACTCCCAGTTCATTGGCGTTGGCCTAATCACATTGCGTCCTTGATGGGATGCGCGGGTTCCCGGCTCACGCGCTGCTCTTGCTTTTCTCCAACCCGGCCAGCACGGCTTCGTACTCCTCGTCCTTGATGGTGAAGCTGTGTTCCGCTTGGGGGAAGGAGCCCTCCCGGACGTCCGTCTGGAATTCCTCGAGCGCCGCGCTGATCTGCTCCGAGACATTGACGTAGCGTTTGACGAACTTGGGCACGAAGCGCTCGAAGAGCCCGACCATATCGTGCAGCACCAGGTTCTGTCCGCTGCAGTGGGGACCCGCGCCGATGCCGATGGTGGGTATCGACAGCCGTTCCGTGATCAGCTGCGCGATGCGGTCGGGGATCGCTTCCAGGACAATGGCGAAGCACCCCGCGTCCTCCAGGGCTTCCGCATCGCGGATCAGCTGCAGGCTCGTGGCGACATCCTTGCCCTGCACCTTGAAGCCGCCGAGCTTGGAGACGAGCTGGGGCGTCAGACCGATGTGCCCCATGACGGGTATGCCGGCCCGGATCACGGCCGCCGCCATGGGCGCGAAATCCTCGCCACCCTCGAGCTTGACGACGTCGCAGCCGCCCTCTTTCAACAGGCGCACGGCGTTGTCGATGGCTTGCCGCGTGCTGCCGTGGTATGCGCCGAAGGGCATGTCGCCGACGACTATGGCGCGCCGCACCGCGCGCGTGATGGCCTTGGCGTGGTGCAGCATCTCGTCCATGGTGACGGGCACGGTCCCGGTATAGCCGAGCGCTGTCATGCCGAGGGAGTCGCCGACGAGTACGAAATCGACGCCGGCCCGATCGACGAGCTGTGCCGTGGGAAAGTCGACCGCGGTGACCTGAAAAACCGGTTCGCCCCGAGCCACCTTGGCCTGGACGTCGAAGATACTGAGCTTGGTCGGCTTGTCGGCCATGGTCGTTCCTCCCACCTCTCCGCAAAGCGCCGATGCCTCCGCGCCCGAGTCAGCGCTACGATCGCGGACAGCCTACGGCCACGTCAGCGGCAGGTGCCGCACGATGGACTTGCCTCGCGCCGGTCCCCGGTCAGCCGGAACCGCCCCCGCGATCGCGAGGCGCGTCGATTTGCATCGCTCCCGGACCGCCAGCTCGTCTACTCGAGGATCCTGCGCCCGTCCTCGGTGAGCTTGCAGACCATCCAGTCCGGCTTCAGCGGATTGTCGAACCAAGGCTCCGCCCACCCCTGGCGGATGCAGCTCCGAACGGTACGGTCGCTGATGCGCCGGCCGTCCTCGTCGAACAGCGGGAGCTTGCCGCCCGGCTGCAGAAGGCCGCGCTCCAGCCATTGGCGCTGCGTCTTGGTCATCCTCACCGCCGGCTTGGCCGGTCGTGTCCGGCCCGTGCCCGTCGCCGCGGGCAGCGGGATTACGTTGCTCTCTCGTGCGGTCTTAACCGGCATGGCCCTTCCCTGAGTTGCGCCGTTCTATGTGGCGCTTCCGGAATCTTAGGTTAGATTTCACGCTTCTGCCAACCCGGGCAAACGACATACGGAACGCCAATGAACGCGAGCTTCGCCTACATCACTTGCGCGAGTGCCGAGGAGGCGCGGCGGATTGGCCGCGTCCTCGTCGAGGAACGGTTGGCCGCGTGCGCCAACATGATCGGTGGCATGAGGTCCATCTACCGGTGGCAGGGGCAGCTAGAGGAGGATGAGGAAACCATCCTCATCGCCAAGACGCG
>JBHICL010000706.1:0-1884 GCA_046759605.1 Alphaproteobacteria bacterium
GCTTTCTCGCGGATGTGGCAGGTGTTGAGGATCACCATGTCGGCGCGCTCCGCCGATTCGGTGGACGTGTAGCCGAGAGGCGCCAGGACGTCCGCCATACGGGCGGAGTCGTAGACGTTCATCTGGCAACCGTATGTCTTGATGAAGAGCTTCTTGGCCAAACGCGTTTAATCCGAAAGCCAGGGCGATTAGCGCCGGTCGGACGGACCCCGTCCTTCCTGCCGCCGAAGCCTGTTTTGACACCTAAGCATTCGCAAACTCCAAGTCAAGCTGCCCGCCCGGCCGCTGCTTCCTTGCGCCGCCTGCGCTGTCGCAACCAGGCCCGCATGCCTGCCTTGCCGGCCGCGGACCGCCAACGCCCGGCCAGGGACTCGCCGTGACCCTTGGACACCGCCCGATGGCAGTATGCCGCGAGCTCTTTGCGGGAGCCGAAATCGTCCATCGTCACGGGCTCGTGGAAGGTTACGTCGACGGTCGGACGCCCCAGCCCTACGAGCTGCCACAAATGGCTCGCCAGCTCCATGTTCCCATACCACGCGAAAAACGGCCGCAGATGCCGACCCACCGGCAAGCCGTCGAGCTCGGTGTATGCGATCGAGATCGGCTGAACCGTGATGTGTCGGCCCTTTACCTCGGCGTCGGCGGCCGCGAAAAGGGCACTTTTGAAGCCGAGCACGCGGTTGCCGTCGCTGCTGGTCCCTTCGGGGAAGAGGACCAGGTTGTGCCGTGCCTCGAGGCGTTGCCTGATCGCTCCCGACTGTGACAGGGAGGTCCGGATCCGGCGGTCGATGAAAATCGAACGTTGCAGCTTGGCCAACAGACCGAAGAAGGGCCAGGAGGCGACCTCCTGCTTGGCCACGAACGACCCCTCGATAAGAGCGCCGTAAATCATGATGTCCAGATACGAGGCGTGGTTGCCGACGAACAACGTCGGACGCTTGCGCGAGCGTCGCCCGTGCACGAGAAGCCGGATGCCGAGCAGCCTGCAGCAGACCCGATGATAGAACCGCGGCAGCCGCCATGCCAGCGGCAGCTTCAGGGCGATCGCCGCGGCCTGTACGGGGATCAGCGCGATCGTCCAGAGGGCGTAGGCGACCAGCCGCGCCGCGCCGAGGACTGGCGAGATGTACACAGTGGGCTCGGCGTCCGGTTGCATCTCAACCGGCCAGTCCGTTGGATGCCTCCCGAACCGAACGCTCGTAATGGCGGAAGTACCGGTCCGTCACCAGGTCCGTCGTCAGAACAATGCAGACATCCGTCGTGTTGAACTGGTTGTCGACGACAGCCCCATCCCCCACGACGCCGCCCAGCCGCAGATAGCCCTTGATCAGCGGCGGCAGGGTCGTGTTGGCTTCTCTGAGATCGAACTGCTCCGCATGAAGGAAGTTCATGTCGACGTAGAGTTCCGGCAGCGCCTTCGGCCTCAGCGCCGGTGGGGCCAGGTGATAATGCCAGAGGTAGCTGAGTGGTACCGTCAGGGCTTGTGGATCGGTCCCGTGTAGGCTGGCACAGCCAAACATCAATGCAATGTCATGATGAAACACGTACTGCGCGATCCCCCGCCACAGTAGCTGCATGGTCGGCCGAGTGCGATAGAGGGAGTCCACGCACGAACGCCCGAGTTCCAGCTTCTCGCCCGGAAGCTCGTCGAGACAACCGATGTCGTACTCGCCGGCGGTATAGAAGCCGTCCGCGGATCTGGCTATCGACCCACGAAGCAGCCGGTAGGTTCCGACGACCCCGTTCGGCCCATCCGGGAGGTCGTCGTCGATGACCACGAGGTGGTCGCAAAGCTCGTCGAAGGCATCGAAATCTCGCCGACAGGCGCGCATTTCCCGCGTTGGCCGAGCCGCCATCTCGTCGTAGAACACGCGATAGCGCAAG
>JBHICL010000707.1:0-1882 GCA_046759605.1 Alphaproteobacteria bacterium
CCGCCGGCCCGGACGATGAGTGATCGGCCGGTCATCCGGGACGGCTGCTCCATCCCCAAGAGCTCCAGGATCGTCGGCGCGATGTCGGAGAGGCGGCCATCGACCAGCTGCTCGACGCCCGGTGGCGCCCCCACCATGATCAAGGGCACGGGCTCGAGCGTGTGGGCCGTGTGGGGCTGACCGGTCTCGGGGTCCACCATCCGCTCGCAGTTCCCATGGTCCGATGTGATCAGCAGCGTGCCGCCCTTCTTGCGAACCGTCTTCTCGAGGCGGCCGAGGCATTCGTCGATCGCCTCCACCGCCTTCGTGGCCGCCGCGTAGTCGCCCGTGTGCCCGACCATGTCGCCATTGGCGTAATTGAGGATAACGACGTCGTGCGTGCCGGCCTCGATGGCCGCCACCAGCCTGTCCGTGACCTCGTAGGCGCTCATCTCGGGCTTGAGATCGTACGTCGCGACCTTGGGCGAGGGCACGAGTATCCGGTCCTCGCCAGGAAACTGCTGCTCCCGGCCGCCGTTGAAGAAGAACGTCACATGCGCGTATTTCTCGGTCTCGGCGATGCGCAGCTGCTTGAGCCCGGCTTCGGCGACCAGCTCACCAAGCACGCCTTCGAGCTCGAGCGGCGGAAAGATGGCGCCCATGAGCTTGTTGAGCTCGGCCGAGTACGCCGTCAAGCCGAGGGCCGCGGCAAAGTGGACCACACGCTTGCGAGCGAAGCCGTCGAACGCTGGGTCCAACAGGGCGGTGAGGATCTGACGTGCGCGGTCAGCCCGGAAGTTCGCCATGAGCACGCCGTCCGCATCCCGCATCCCCGCGTAGCCGCCGATCACGGTGGGTTCCATGAATTCGTCGCCCGTGCCATCGGCGTAGGAGGCGTGGATCGCGGCGATGGGATCGTCCCCGGGCACGCCCTCGGCGAGAACGAGGGCGTTGTAGGCGCGCTTGATCCGCGGCCAGCGCTTGTCCCGGTCCATGGAGTAGTACCGGCCGGAAACCGTGGCGATGCGCACGCCCTCGAGATCGGCCACATCACCGGCTAGCTTGGCGACGTAGCCGTCGGCGGCCCGCGGCGGCGTGTCGCGGCCGTCGAGGAACGCGTGAAGGGCAACCGGCACACCGCCGTCCGCCACAATGCGCGCGAGGGCCGCGATGTGGTCCTGGTGAGAATGGACGCCGCCGGGAGAAACCAGCCCCAGGAGGTGCGCGGTCCCGCCGCTGGCGCGCAACGCGGCGACAAAATCCACGAGCGCCGGCTGCGCGCGAAGCGTGTCCTCGGCCACGGCCTGATCGATGCGGGGCAGGTCCTGCATGACGATGCGGCCGGCGCCGATGTTCATGTGTCCGACCTCGGAGTTGCCCATCTGGCCCGCCGGCAGGCCCACCTCCGAGCCGGAGGTACTGACGAGCGCCATGGGGCAGGTGGCGGAGAGTCGATCCCACACGGGGGTTTTACCGCCGCAGATCGCGTTGTCCTCGCACTCGACCCGATGGCCCCAACCATCGAGTATGCACAGAACCACCGGGCGCGGGCGCTTTGCTCTGCTCATCGGCTTCCAGGTCACTCCTCGGGTGGCGGGGAAACGCGGCCTCGACCAACCGATCCGGGGTTACGAAGGATCGGCAGTATAAGAAGCGCCGTGTCGCGAGCCTAGCGTCGATCCTATCCTGCAGGGCGCCGAGGCGCTTCGCGCGCGGCCCTTCGTCGCGTCTGCTAGAATGATGATGGGCCGGGAAGACTTCGAAAGCGCCGATGGACTGCGGCAACGCAGGCGCACGCACCGTTAGCCCGGGGAAGGGTTTCGAATGGCTGTTTTCACCGAACCCCTAACGCTCACGCTGGACACCAATGTCATCCGGGACGTGGTCGACCCGACCCGCGAGC
>JBHICL010000708.1:0-1879 GCA_046759605.1 Alphaproteobacteria bacterium
GCCGAGATCTGGCAGTACCGTCAACCGGAGTGCGTGCTGGACCTGTTCCTCTACGTGGATGCCCTGAAGGCTCAGCGAGTCGTCCACTACGAGCTGCGTGGTACGACCCCGGGCGCCAGACTCGATATCGCGTCTGGTCGTGATTGCTTCTCACAGATCCTGAGCCGCAACAGCGCCGTCTGACGGGTTCGTGTCAGGCCGTGGTCTTCGCGCGATAGCCGCAGAGGTCGCGGACGACGCAGGCCGGACAGTCAGGCCTGCGAGCCTTGCATACATAGCGGCCGTGCAGAATGAGCCAGTGGTGCGCGTGCCGTTTGAATTCAGCCGGGACGTGTTTCTCGAGCTTGTGCTCCACCTCGAGCGGTGTCGTGCCTGGCGCGAGGCCGGTTCGGTTGCCGACTCGAAAGATATGTGTGTCCACGGCGATCGTGTGTTCCCCGAAGGCGGTGTTCAGAACGACGTTCGCGGTCTTGCGGCCGACCCCGGGCAGTGATTCCAACTCCTCGCGGGTCGACGGCACCCGGCCGTGGTGGTCGGCGACAAGCTTCTCGCTCAGCCTGATCACATTGCGGGCCTTGTTGCGGTAGAGGCCGATGGTCTTGATGTGATCGCGAAGCGCGGCCTCGCCGAGCTCGACCATCTTCTCCGGCGTGTCCGCAACGGCGAACAGTCTCTCGGTCACCTTGTTGACGCTCACGTCGGTCGCCTGTGCCGAGAGGACCACGGCGACCAGCAGGGTGTAGGGGTCCGCGTGGCTCAGTTCGGTCGTCGGCGCCGGGTTGTTGGCCGCGAGACGACGAAAGAACTCCTCGATCCTGGCTTTCCTCATCGCCGCTGGAACGTACCGCGCCAGGCCGGGCCGTGACCAGCGGCGATGCCTCCCACCGCCCTTTACCCAACGGCCCGGGCGATCCTACAATCGATCAATGGCCGTGCCCTCGACAGTCTCCGCGGACGAGGATGGCCCTCAGCCGCCCTTGTTCGAAGCCGTGCTCTATCCGCACCGAAGCCTGAGCCCCACTGGATTCGCGGCGTTGATGACCGGCATCGCCGGCGTGGCGTTTGTCGCCGGTGTCTGGTTCGTTGCCGTCGGCCCCTGGCCGGTCATGCCGTTCTTCGGACTCGAGGTCATGCTCGTCTATGGGGCCTTCAGGCTCAATTACCGCGATGCACGCGCCTTCGAGACGGTGCACCTCACGGCGGGGTCGCTGCTTGTCGAGCAGGTCAAGCCGTCCGGGCGGCGTGATTGTGTTTCGTTCGCGCCGCCCCACTGGCTCCAGGTGATCGTGGAAAGACGGTCCGGCCACGGTAATCGCCTTCGGCTAACCAGTCATGGCCGCTCCCTTGTCATCGGCAAGTTTCTGACATCGGAAGAACGGATGGCCTTCGCCGGCGCGTTGCGAGCGGCCCTCGGCCGGCTGAACCGACTCCCCTCGCCGCAGATACGCGGCTAGCCGCGAGCAAGCTCCAGTACATCGTCCATCCCGTAGAGGCCCGGTCGCTTGCCGTGCGCCCATAGCGCGGCTCGAACGGCGCCACGGGCGTAGATCCGCCGGTCACTCGCCTTGTGCGTGAGCTCGAGGCGCTCGCCGGCCGCGGCGAATACGACGGTGTGCTCGCCTACGACGTCGCCCCCGCGCAGCGCGGCAAATCCGATCGCTCCCCGCGGCCGGGCTCCCACGTCGCCTTCGCGGCTCAGGACCTGGGCCTCGTCGAAAGCGATGCCGCGTCCCGCCGCCGCGGCGTGGCCCAGCGCAAGCGCCGTTCCCGATGGCGCGTCCACCTTGTGCCGGTGGTGCATCTCCAGGATCTCGACGTCATAGTCGTCGGGAAGCGCCCGGGCCACCTGTCCGGTCAGGCTCAGCAGCAAATTGACGCC
>JBHICL010000709.1:0-1879 GCA_046759605.1 Alphaproteobacteria bacterium
CCCCTGGAGTAGCCGATCAGACCGGCGGTGAGAGGACCGGGCTGGCCAGCACGCTTTCGAGCTCCGGCCAGACGCCGTTCCCACCGAGGTGGGTGCCGCCCCACGGGCCCGTGCGCCGGGGATCGCCGGGGCCGACCACCCCCAGCACCGGCGTGCCGACGGCGGCGGCCAGGTGCATCGGCCCGCTGTCGTTGGCCACCGCACACTTCGCCCGCGCCAGCACCGCGGCGTAGGCGCCGAGCCCGAGGCCCGTGAGCTGCGTGGCCTCGGGTACGACGCGCCGGCAGTCTGCTTCCTCTCCCGGACCGGGACAGGCCACGAGCTCGACACCCTCGCCGGAGAGCCGGGCGGCGAGAGCTCGCCAGTGGGGCCAGACCCTGGGCTCTCCCGCGGTGGTGCCGACGGCGAGAGGGCAGAGCACCGTGAACTCGCCGCTGACACCGGCGTCTCGCAGGGCCTCGCCCGCGCGCTGTCGATGCGCGTCGGCGAGGGGCAGATCGATGGCGGCGGGCGGGGCCTCCGGCCACGGGGCGGACGGCAACCACGCGTCGCGACAGGCCCGCCCCAAGCGGTGGAAGTGCTCGACCTCGTGGCGGCCGCTTTCCTTGACCACCGGCACGGCCAGGAGCAGCGAGCGCGCGGGGCCGCGGTAGCCGACCGCGCGGACACCGGCGAGCCACATGGCGATGGCCGCACTCAGACCGCCCGCGAGCACCAGGCCGCAGCGCGCACCGGTGGCGCGAAGTGCCCGGCTACCGTAACGGACCCCGTGGCCGCAGCTCGCCACGGGCATCCCGAGAGCTGCGAGCAGGTCGGCCGCCCATCCGCGTCCGACGAGGTGAGGGGCGAACCCCGCCGCCGCCAGATCGCGAAAGGTCGGCACGGCCATGCACACGTCACCCACCCAGTTGGGCAGTCGCACGGCCAGGGGTATCGGGCCGCTCGACGTGCCGCGGGCTCCGGCGCTGCCCGGGCTCAACTCAGCGCTCCGGTTGCGAGGAACGGTAGAGAGCGGGGTTCAGGCTGGGGTCGTTGTACATCTTGAACTGCCGGTAGACGACGAGCCGAAGCCGCTCCTGGTCCAAGCCCTCGAGCACGCGATCGAGGCAGACGGCGAGGTCACGCCGCTGGCGCTCGAGGATCGCGAGCTTTCCGCGGCAGCGCTCGCGGTGGGCTTCATCGGCATCCCCGCGCTCGGACTCCCGGCGCATGCGGAACACCTTGAGCGCGAGGATCGAGAGGCGGTCGATCATGCTGCCCGGCGTCTCCGAGTTCATGGGCGCCCCGTCGGGCGGATGTCTCTCACGCTCCTCCAGCATGCGCAGGAGGTCCTCGTCGAGCTGCTCGATCGCGTCGTTTCGCTTCTGATTCTCGCGATCGATCGTCCGCTTGAGCTCCGCGATCCGGGCGTCATCCACGTCTGTCCGCCGGGCCTGGTCCTCGTGTCTCCAGAGCCGGCAGTTGTGGAGGTGCTGCCGCAGGACGCGGCCCTGGAAGCCCGGGGCGGTCACGACGTCGTCCGGGACGGGATCGGCCCCGTCGTGCCACGCGGCCAGCGCGTCCGCCTGCCACCGAAGGAGCTCCTGTACGTCGAAAAGCGGATTGGCCATGCCGGTTCCCGCGACGCTGCGGGTCGATTATGGGGAACCCCGGCGGCTTGTCAACGACCGACGGGAGCTCAAGCCCCTTTCTTCACAAGGTGGTGGAACCGATTCTTCTGCTGGGCGTTCAGGTACGTGACGTCCGGAGAGATGAGGCCGTCCTGAGGCGGACCATGAGAGAGTCATCCATGAACTGCATGCCCTGTCCTCGTCCGCAAAGAGGCCGGATTCGTGGAATCCGGGCGATGAACGGCCTCACTATTGCTGAAGGGCTGCCG
>JBHICL010000710.1:0-1878 GCA_046759605.1 Alphaproteobacteria bacterium
GGAGGCGAGCGCGCCGATTTTTTCCTCGGCGGGTTTCTTCTCGGCTTCCAGACGCTTGCAGTTGCCCTCCAAGGAGGCGCCCGCCTCGATGGTCAGGATGGCGTGGACGACGTCGCCGACGACCTTCCCGGTCGAGCCGAGCTCGACGGTGTGGGCGTTGATCTGGCCGGTGACCGACCCGCGGACGCGGACCGTCTTGGCCTGGACCTGCCCCTTGACGGCCGCGTTTTCGCTGACGGTCAGGGTGCGGCTCTTCACGTCGCCCTCGATGATGCCGTCGACCTGGACGTCGCCTTCGCTGATCAGGTTGCCGACGATCTTGAGAGAAGCGCTGATGATGGAGGGCGGCTGCTGCTTGCGGTCCGCCGCCCCCGGCGCCGTTTCCGCGTCTTTCCTATCCTTTGAAAACATATTTTCCTGCCTGCATGAATTTGAGTGGGTCGTAGGGTTTGCCGTTGACGAGAATCTCGTAGTGGACGTGGGAGCCGGTGCTGCGGCCGGAATTCCCCATCAGGCCGATCTTCTGACGAAAACCGACTTTCCGCCCCCTGCTTACGAGGATTCTGTGCAGATGGCCGTAGCGGGTGCGGATCCCCAAGCCGTGGTCGATCTCGACCATGCGGCCATACTTGCCGTGGCGGCCAACGAACACCACGACGCCCGGCGCGGTGCTCAGCACCGGAGACTTGGAAACGCCGGCGAGGTCGATCCCGGAATGCATGGACCATTTCCCGTTTATGGGATCTTTCCTTTTGCCGAACCGGCCCGCCACGTAGAAATGATCGGACGGCGGCGTCAAGGGCAGGATCCTGAGCAACTGCGCAAGCCCGTCCCGGCGGTCAATGTGCGTGTTGAGGACGGCGAGGGTGGCTTCGAACTCCGCCGCCCCGCCCGCCGCGGGCGTGGCCGCGACAAAGGGACCGCCCTGGCCGGTCGTGCCGTCGAACAGGCCGGCGAGAAGCGTCTCGACGTTAAGCCCGGTCCTGGCGATCAATTCCTTGACCTCGTCGATTTCGTCGATGGTCCGCTCGGTCAGACGGTCCAGCACCCGTTGCTGCGCGGCCTGGAGATGGGCGAGCCTTTGCTCCAACTCCCCGACGCGCCCCTTGAGCCGGTCGCGCTCGGCGGCCTCCCTTTGCAATTCGGACTCGACCGATCGCTTCTCGCCCGCCAGAACACCGTTCCGGCTCGTCGCCTCGTCCAGCTTGTCCGCGAGTCGACCGAGCTCTCTTCTGAGCGCCTCGCGCGAAGCCACGGCCCGGGTGCGCGCCGCTTCGGAGGTCTCGAGCTCGCTCCTGATCGCCTTCAACTCCTGCTCGAGCGCCGTGTTCCGCTCAAGCAGGCCGAGCAAATCGGTGCGTTTCGCCTCGAGCTCGCGGGTGGCGGTCCTGAGCCGCTCCTCGGTCCGGACGAGCTCGTCCCGCAAGACCCCGTGGGCCAGCTTGGCGGAGCCGATCTCTCTGTCCTTGGCCGCGGTGATACGGTTGATGGTACGGTCATGGAAATCGGCAATGATGACGGTCAAGGAAACGAACCCCGCGCTGGCCAGCACAAGCGCGCCGACGACCAAGAGCTGTGCCTTCCGCGAAAGCGAAACGAACCTGAAGCTCCCGTTCCAGCGCAGGAAAATGTCCCGTTCGGGAAACAGACGCGCAACCAAGCCTGCGAGGCGGGTTATGGTGAGCGCACGCGTTTTCCGAGGAGACGAGGCGCTTGCGCCGGATTCGTGCACGGTCCCTCCCTCAACCCAGCATCGTGCCCCAACCGCGGCGGCGGCCGCCCGGAAAGGAGCCGCGATAAAGACGGACGGTATCGTTTACGACGGGACGGGTCAAGCGTTGCCGCATCGCCAACCCGAGATCGCGTCCAAGGCGGAGG
>JBHICL010000711.1:0-1877 GCA_046759605.1 Alphaproteobacteria bacterium
GTCCGCCGCCTTCCGGCTTCCCAATTCCAAGGGCCTCATGGAAAGAGGGCGTGTGATGCCGGAAGATTCTTAAGACTTCGATGCGGGCGGACCTCCCCAACGCGCCCCTCGTCCTATCCCGGCGCGTATACGACACGCCGATCACCGCGCCGGCCGAGTTTTCGCGACGGACGATGATCGTTTCTCCGCTTAACGACGTGTTAACCAATGACGGCGAAAAATCCGATCATCCGCGGCAATATAACGTTCATATTTTGGGGAGATGGATATGAACTCGTCGAAAAAATCCATGCCGGCGCGAGGCGGTCCCTCATGCCAAGGGAACGCCCCGGAAGGATCCGCTCAGAACCGCACTCATCACCGACCACGGTTATGATATTCTTCTCGATGGCCGGGGAGACCTCGGCCCAGCGCAATTTACGGATGGTGGAGCGGATCTTGTCACTCACCTACCCAAAGTGATAGAGTGATTGCATGCGGCCGAGCAGCCAAGTTCATAAATCCATCGGCGTCGCGGCACTCGCCCTCGGCTTGACAGTGAGCGCCCCTGCCATGGCGACCCACCAGAGCCGGGCGGTCGGGGATTTCGATGCGGAGGACAGCCGGGCTATCGAGGAGATGGTCCGCGACTACATCCTCAATCACCCGGAGGTGATCATCGAGGCGGTGCAGAAGCTCCGCATCCAGCAGCAGCAGGCGGAAGCGCAGAGGCGGCGCGACGCGACCGGCGCCGTGAAGCCGGTCGACGGCGAAGACCACATCCTTGGCAACCCCAACGCGCCGGTAAAGCTGGTGGAGTTCTCGGATTTTGAATGTCCATTCTGCAAGCGCTTCCACCCGACTATGAAGCGGCTTATGGAGGAGTACGGAAAAGAGGGCAAGGTCGCGTGGGTCTATCGTCATTTCCCGCTCGATTCCATTCATTCCAAGGCGCGCAAGGAAGCGCAGGCGGCCGAATGCGCCAACGAGCTCGGCGGCAACGACGCCTTCTGGGTCTATACCGACAGGCTCTTCGAAGTGACGCCGTCGAACAATCGTTTGGACCTGGCGGTACTCCCGCGGATCGCGGAAGAGATTGGCCTGGACCGCGCCAAGTTCGAGGCCTGCCTCGCGGGTGACGCGCGGGGCGGGAAATATGCCGATCACATCGAGGCGGACTTTCAGGACGCAGCCGCTTCGGGAGGCACCGGCACTCCCTACACCATCGTGATCGCGTCCAACGGAAAGACCTTTCCGATCAACGGCGCCCAGCCCTACGCGGCCGTCAAGTCGATCATCGACCTGGCGCTCAAGGAAGATTGACCTGCGATGGTTGCCCAGGGGCTGAGACAGGTCTTCGCCGAGGGCAAGTACATTCTGCTTGCGGCAACGACAGGGCTTGCCGTGTTTATCCTCGCGACTTGGCTGCCGAACCTTGGCCTCGTGTGGCAGATTGCTGCCTCCGCATCGGTCCCGCTTGCCGACAAGGTGAAAATTCTGACGGCGCTCATCGGATCCATTGGGACGAATTTCACTGTTTTCTCTGCCCTTTACACCGTTGCCATCGCCGTGCTGTTCGGGGCAAACGTGGCAATGATGGCGTACTATTTTCGGTCGCGGCGGCGGTTTGTGAGGCAGGCCGGGCAGGCGAGGGCCGCGGCGAGCTTAGGGGGACTTACGAGCGGCCTTTTCGGGATCGGATGCGCGGCGTGCGGCACCTTCGTGCTTGGCCCCGTGCTTTCCTTCGTTGGCGCCAGCGGGCTGATTGCGCTCTTGCCGTTCGGTGGACAGGAGTTCGGAATACTGGGGGCGGGGATGCTCGGCTTTTCGCTTTTCTTGATCGCAAAAAAGATAGGCGAGCCGCTCGCATGTCCCGTTGGAGCACCAAACGAGGCTGG
>JBHICL010000712.1:0-1876 GCA_046759605.1 Alphaproteobacteria bacterium
ACCATGTAGGTCGACAGGGCCACGACGCCGATCACTAAGGCTGAAGCCGTGTAAACCAGGTATGACCTGTCGCTACGCAGCGCGAACTCCCACCGGTCCTCGGAATGAATCCGGTTGGTGCGCATCGACTGATACGGTCGAACGAAGTAATTGATCGGCAAGGTCCAAAAATGGGCCAGCTTCGTGAACGGGAAGTAGAGGAAGAACGTGAGCGCCAGGAACACGTGAATCTGCGTGATCAAACTCGTACCGACCATCAGTTCCGGATCAGGCGAGAACGCCCAAATGCTGGCGAACCATGGTGCGACCGTGTAGGCGAATCCGAACGTCTGCAGAAAGATGACCTGATAGAGCGCAAGGCCGAGGATCGCAATCAGGAGGACAAGAACGAGATAGTCATCCACCTGGCTCATGGCGCGGACCTCGGGAACCACGATCCGGCGCACCAGGGCGATGCCCGACCCCGCCAGGGTCATGAGGCCACCGACAAGTCCGGCCCAGTAAAAAACAGGATCGACCCACGCATCCAGGCCAAGGGAACCACCGATGAACCCGGCGATATGACCGAGCAAAACCAGCAGGATGCCCCAGTGGAAAAGATGCATGGCGTAGCCCTGGACCCGCCGGTTGAACAGGCCGCTGGCGCGCGTCGTGAAGGAGTAGGGCCGAAACACCATCCGGATGATCGGCACCGTGAAGAAGAGCGTGAAGGCCACATAGGGGTACACGCCCCAAAGCAGGTTGGTCATAGCTCTACCCCATTCTCAGGCGTTGCACGCTCGGTCGCCGTCAAGCCGCGAATAGCGGCAGGAACCGACGGGTGGTCTTCGTCGGTGGGCTCTATGTCCGCGGGCGGCTGCCATTTGGGGCCATCGGCCATTCGAGCAATGTCCTCGGTCAGCGCGACCCGCAGGGCCTCGACCAGATGCGCGTATGGGCTTTCGTATTTCCGAAGCGCCGACAACAGCGATTCAATCCCGTTGATCAGCAGCGTCTCCACCAGGTACCGGCGCAACCCGATCCGATCCCTATCCCCGCGTTCCAGGCTGATGCCGAGGAACTCGACAATGATCGGCACGAAATCCGCCATCTCGCCGCCCGTTAGCTCGACGCCGAAGTGCCGGTAGATATTGGCGAGTTCCAACATGTAACCGTTGCGGCCCGACATGGCCGCACCCCGGCAGGACTGCGGCTCTTCGTAGAGGTACGAACCGAGATAAAGCGGGACCGGCGGCGCCAGTTCCAGTGTCGCCACGTATTCCATTGCGCTCGTGGCAGCGGGGGCGGCGAGAAAGGCTTCGAGCGGCTCGCGCAGCTCCGCCACCGCCCCGAGCCGCACCATCCCGGCTTCGACCAGAGCCGTATCGCGGTCCTCCGGATACAGGAAGAGTTCCGAGATCAGGCTGTAGGCCGTTGTCAGGTGGGTCCTTTCCATGGCTGTTTCTCCGTACCCGGCTGTCCCTAGCTTTCGACGCCGGGCGCCTGGCCGTGGAAGGAACGCCGCCGCCGCGGCGATTCGCCGGGTGCCAATTCGTCGAATCCAGCAAAACCGCGCTCGATGTAGGGCGTATGAGCGGTCTCTTCCGGCCGCGTCGTGGCGATGACGAAACGCTCATGAAGGTGCGCCAGCGCCAGTAGACGGTGCATGTGGCGCGCGTCCTTCACGGTCAGACCGACCTCGCGTAACGGCGCTTCATCAAGCACACCCTCCACCCGCTCCGCGCGCCGGAACGCTCGCACCGCCAACTGACGCTTCAACGCCTTGGCGACCTCTTCCTCGTTTCCAGCCGCCAACAGGCGGGCGAGGTATCCAATCGGGATGCGGAATTCGTCGAGGTCGGGGATGACGTTGTCCTTGCCGACCATGTCGTAATGG
>JBHICL010000713.1:0-1868 GCA_046759605.1 Alphaproteobacteria bacterium
GACCCGGGGGTGAGGCCGCGCCGACGCCCTGAACAGCGGCCCGAGCTTCGCGTGCCGCCGCGGCCCCGGGTCCAAAGCGGCCCGGCGCGCCGAAGGGGCG
Organism: Alphaproteobacteria bacterium; assembly: GCA_046759605.1. Classification (GTDB taxonomy): domain Bacteria; phylum Pseudomonadota; class Alphaproteobacteria; order UBA6615; family UBA6615; genus JBHICL01. The sequence goes on from JBHICL010000713.1 coordinate 101, forward strand.
ATGAAAAGAAAGGATTTACGAGCGTTCCGACAAGCTTTAGGATAAGGTCGTACGATTCGCTGACAATCTGAAAGGGAGGACGCGATGAAGACGTTGAAAACATTAGGGACAACAGGGCTGCTTGGGCTTGGCGCCGGCTTGCTGCTCGGCGTAAGCGCGGCGTCGGTTCCACAAGACGCCGCCGCGGCCTGGAAGCCCGAACGACCCATCGAGTTCGTCATCCAGACATCGCCCGGCGGCGGCTCCGACATCTATACCCGTCTGTGGCTCGGGATCATCGAGAAGCACAAGCTTTCGCCGGTCCCGCTGACGCCGATCAACATGCCGGGAGGCGCCGGCGCCGTGGCGCTGACGTATCTGTCAGGCCAGAAAGGCGATCCGCATTTCCTCACGCCGACCCTGAACAGCATCGTGACGACGCCGCTACAGGTAAAGATCCCAGTGATGTACACCTCCAGGGATCTGACCCCGGTCGCGTTGATGGCGATCGATCCGTTCCTGCTCTGGGTGAATCCCAGCAAGCTCAAGGACTGGGCGGCGTTTAAGGCCGCCTGCAAGGCGGGTCGGCTGACCGCGGCCGGCACCGGCGCCCGGCAGGAAGACGAGATCCAGATCAGCGCGTTCCAGGAGGCGACCGACTGCCAGAAGTTCCGCTACATTCCGAAGTCGGGCGGCGGCGCGGTCGCCAAGGACGTGGCCGGAAAGATCGTGGACTTCAGCGTCAACCAGCCGGCCGAGGGGTTGCCGCACTATCCCGACAGGATGATCCCCATCGTCACGTTCGCCAATGAGCGCCTGAAGGCCTGGCCGGACGTGCCGACGCACGTGGAAGTCGGGATCGGCAACGCCGAGCAGCAAAAGCGTCTCGCCCTCGAGACCGGCCTGCACCAGCACCGCGGCCTCATCGGCCCGCCGGACATGCCCGAGGAGGCGAAGGCCTGGTATCGCGATTTGCTCAATAAGGTCTTCGAATCGAAGGAGTGGCAGGACTTCATGAAGAAGCGCGGGATGGTTCCGACGTTCAAGGGGCCGGACGAATACAAGACGTGGCTCATGCCCTTCGAACAGAACCACATTCGCATAATGCGGGACGTCAACAAGTGGCCGCTGCGTGCCGACCTCGAGCCGAGGTGACGCGTTTGGGGCAGGGTTCGAGGGGTCACGATCGACATTAGAAGTCCATGCCGCCGCAGTGGACAGGCATAAGCCGTCACGCGGTGGAGCTCGGCGTCACCGTCGCGCTTCTCGCGTTGGCCGGCCTGATCCTCTATGAAGCGATGCGGCTCGGGCCGGGCTGGGGGCCCTCCGGCCCCCAGCCCGGCTTCTTTCCGTTCGTCCTCGACATCGCGCTCGTCGCCGGCACCGTCGGCGTCATGATCCTGAGCATGGTCAAGCCGGACCGGCGGCCGTTCTTCGAAGTCAGCGCCGAGATCAAGGACCTGCTCAGGGTCGGCATACCGATCGCGCTCGCGGTCCTCGCCATCCGCTGGGCCGGGCTGTACGTCACCTCCGGTGTGTATCTCGCGCTGTTCATGGCCTGGTACGGTAGGTTCCGTTGGTATCAGGCCCTCGCCGGAGGACTCGCGCTGCCGCTCGCCATGTGGATGACGTTGCGCGAAGGTTTCAACATCGCCATGCCGATGACGGTGTTCTACCACAAGGGCATCCTGCCGCTCTGACAGCCGCCCCGCATTTCCTACGCACGGTTTTGAAAGGCACGGTACGACGCGATGGAATCGCTTGAGCTGCTGATGACCGGGCTCAGCGC
>JBHICL010000714.1:0-1865 GCA_046759605.1 Alphaproteobacteria bacterium
CTCCTCTTGCAGGCGCCGAGATCGCGGAGAACGGCGAGTTGAACGCCCCGAAACATCCCACCTGACGAACGCTCGCGTCACGCGTCGGGCGCGGGGGCGTCTTCCGTTTCGTCCTCGTAGATCCGGCCACCGCGGTGCAGCCGTCGCGCGATGGACGCGGTCTGATAACGGGCCCTGCGCGTGGGACTGTGCGCGGCCAGGTACCTGGCGACCGCGATGAGGATGTTCCGCCTTTCCTCGCCGTCGTCCCGATCGCGATGTTGGCATATGCCCGCCTCGAACATCTGGATGGTGTGAAAGCCCGCATCCTCGCGGAGCAGTCCGTGGGCCAGGGTCTCGATGCACCGATCCGCCGGGTGTCCCAGCCCGAGGAACCGCGCAACGAGACGGGCGCACTCCGTCACCTGCTGCTGACGGTCCAGCGCTTCCAGCAGGCGGTCGCACAACTCGTCCGCCGCCGAGGGAAGGTCCTCGAGGGAATCGCCGCCCTCGCCGGGCAGACGGGCGGGCGGGACGTTGAGGTATCGGGTGAGATAGAGCGCCATCGCGCCGTGGAACACGCCGCGCAGGCACGCGGGCGCACCATCGGCGTTCTCTCCCTCGGTCGCCGTCGCGCGCGCGAGAAGCCGATCGAGGGCATTGCAATAGGTAAAACAGTGGTGCGCGGTATCCCAATCGGAGAGCTCGTTGTTGGTCCCGAAGCGGGCGATGCGCAGGGCGGCGGCGTAGACGAGCGCCCGGCTCAGGTCGGTCGGCGCGGCGCCCCTCGCCAGGGCTCCCCTGAGAGCATCCACGATCGCCACCGGGTCGTCGGCGAGCAGGTCCCGTGCGAGGCCGGAGTGATCCGAGAAAGGAGCCGGGTCGCTTCCGGCGCGTTCGATAGGGTCCGGCAGGTCGGCAAACGCGGCTTCGAGGAGCTGGAACAGGTCGGTGGGATGCCGCCAGCTGTTCGTCTCCTCCGCGCCGCGCGCCGAGACGAGCTGACCGACCACGGTCGGCAACAGCGCCGACGCGTGCTGCCAACCGATCAGATCGAGGCACTCGAATGCCTTGTTGATGAAGTCGAGGGCATGGCCACCACCGGCGAAGTAGCGATCGGTCACGGCCGTAAGCAGCATCCGCGCCAGCCGGGATGGGCCGGCCCCGCCCGCGATGGCGGTCATGAGCGTGCGTTCGGCGCCGTCGCGATGCCGTACCCGGGTCCAGTGGCGCAGCCAGCGCTCCAGGGTCTCGAGAGACGCGTCCGATCCCTCGAGCGGCAGGTTGTCCCGGCGCGGAGGCTCGTCGTCGCAATCGGCCGCGACGCTGCGCGCGCCGTGAAAGAGGGCGAGAAACCTCTCCTCGTCCGGGAGCGACGGCAGGAGGTTGGCGAGCGCGGTAAGCGTCGTAAGCCCGGTGCCCCAGCCGTCGCGATGACGGGCGCCGAAGAGCGCCACGTCGCGCACGAGCTCGCCGTCCGGCACGCCCGCCGCCCGCGCCCCCAATATGGCCTTGCCGATCACCAGCGAGATGTTGTGCGCGAGGCCGTCATTGAGCCGCCGCCGCCAGTGCTCCGCCTGGTCCGGCAAGGCGCAGTCGGCGGCCACCCAGACCTCGCCGTCGATGATCCTCACCTCGGCGGTCGGCACGTCGTCCGCCCACAGATCGAACGTCGCCCCGCTGCTCAGATCGAACCGGGCATGATGCCAGTGACAGGTGAGGATGCCGTCCTCGACGCTCCCCCGGTGGAGCGGGAAGCCGAGATGCGGGCAACGGTTGTCGAGCGCCCGCACGGCGCCCCGATCGTAGACGACGAGGAGGGGACACCGCACGCCGCTGACGACGATCTTCCCTTTGGCCTTCAGCTCCTCGAGCGGCGCCGCGCG
>JBHICL010000715.1:0-1863 GCA_046759605.1 Alphaproteobacteria bacterium
CGGGGCGGCCTCGGTCGCCTGACCTTTGGCGCGCCTGCGATCGGTCACTCCGCGACCGGTGGTGCGCTCGGCGATGCGCGCGGACTTCCCCCTTCGGCCGCGCAGATAGTAGAGCTTGGCGCGGCGAACCTTGCCCTTGCGCACGAGCTCGATGGCTTCGATCCGCGGGCTGTAGAGGGGAAAGACGCGCTCGACGCCCTCGCCGTAGCTGATCTTCCGTACCGTGAAGGACGAGTTTATGCCGGCGTTCTTGCGGGCGATACAGACGCCTTCATAGGCCTGCACGCGTTCGCGCGTGCCCTCGACCACCTTGACCTTTACCCGCACGGTATCGCCGGGCCCGAACTCGGGTATCTCGCGCTTGGCCGTCAGGGCTTTGAGCTGCTCGGTTTCGATCTTCTGCAAACCATTCATCTTTCAGTTCCTCGACGGCGCTCGTACATGCTCCAGAGGTCGGGCCGACGGTCACGCGTCAGCTTTTCCGACTGGGCGCGGCGCCACTCCGAAATCTTCTCATGGTGCCCCGAAACCAGCACCTCCGGCACCTCGCGTTCGTTGCCCCCGCGATCGCGCCAACGCCGGGGGCGGGTGTAGTGGGGGTACTCGAGCAGCCCCCGTTCGAAACTCTCCTCGGCCAGCGACTCCACCTCTCCGATCACGCCCGGAAGCAACCGGACGACGGCATCGATGACCGTCATCGCCGCCAGCTCGCCACCGGAAAGCACAAAATCGCCGAGGCTGAGCTCCTCGACGTTCCAGGCGTCGAGCACGCGCTGGTCGATCCCTTCGTACCGGCCACAAAGCAGGACCGCGCCGGCTCCACCCGCCAGGCCGCGGACGCGGGACTGATCAAGTCGCCGGCCGCGCGGGCTCAGATAAATGATCGGCAGCCCGGGGTCAACCGCCGCCGCCATCGCCGCGTCGATGACTTCGGGACGCATGACCATGCCGGGACCCCCGCCGAAGGGCACATCATCGACGGAGCGGTGACGGTCACGCGCGAACTCACGGATGTCGAACGCCGCAAGCGTCCACCTGCCGGCTTCGAGCGCCTTGCCGACCAGGCTTTCGCCGAGCGGCCCGGGAAACATTTCCGGGAAGATGGTCAGGACGATGGCGCGCCACGGCTGCTGCCGCGGCGCATCCGCGTGCGTCTCGTTCGCCATCACCGGGACCTCGCCTCGCCACCGGCCGCAACGGTACCCGGGTCTTCGCCTTCGAGCAGACCGTCGGGAGGATCGACGACCAGCCGTCCGCCCTCCAGGTCGACCACGGGAACGACGGATTTCGTGAACGGCACGGCGAGGGAACGCCCGTCGGGCGAGAAGATCTCCAGGATGTCTCCGGCGCCGAAGTTGTGGATGGCCTTGACGCAGCCGAGAGGACGGCCGTCCGGCAGCTCGACCGCGAGATCGAGAAGATCTGCGTGGTAGAACTCATCCTCCTCGGCGGGCGGACCGAAGCGGCTACGCGGAACATAAAGACGCACACCCTTCAGCTCCTCGGCGGCGGTCCTGTCGGAGATTCCCTCGATGAAGGCTATGACCTGCCCGCGGCTGCCGCGCCCTTTGACGCGAAGCTCGAGCCGCCGCGTCCCGTCCTCGCTCTCCACCGGACCGTAAGCAGCCACGTTCCCGGGCTCGGCGGTGAAGGACTGGATGCGCACGAGTCCCTTCACGCCATGCGCGGCCGCGATCGCGCCAACACAGACCCTTCTCCCGTCCGTACGCGACAAAGCGTCAACCTCCTGGAAACGGCTGGGTCAAGTGGACGAACCCTCCGTCTTTGCCTCCGGCTCCTCTTCCGCCCCTGGATCCTTCTCCGTGTCGGGACTCTTCTCTTCCCCTGGCTCTTCCTCCGCTC
>JBHICL010000716.1:0-1863 GCA_046759605.1 Alphaproteobacteria bacterium
GACCTATGGGATGAGCTCATTTGCGACTCGACGCAATGCGCAACCAAGGCAACGCCGGTGATGGACAACCAGGGCAACAGAGAAAGTAACCAGAGCAGTACCGTTTCGTTCGTTGTGCGGATCTGGCTGGAACGCGGAGCGGTCGGTGAAGCGACGTGGCGTGGTCGCATTCGACACGTCCAGAGCGGCCGTGATGATTACTTTCAAGGACTGGCAGGAATGCGTGAGGTCCTGGAGCGGGAGGCCGGTGTGGCAGCGCTCGGGTGCGAAGGAGCGACCAAGCGAGCGCCTTCGGCTCGTGGACGGGGCGACCCGAAGGTCGCAAAAGAAAAGGACAACTAAGGCAAGACCGCAATGGGATACGGAAGCGTCGCCATGGCAACAGACAACGACGAAACCCAGCGCGTTCGCGGCTTGTTGCGGTCGGTCCGATATCCGGGATTCCAACGCGACATCGTCGCCGCCGGCTTCGTTAAGGATATCGAAGTCGAGGGCAAGCGGGTGACGGTCCACTTCGCGCCCAACACGCGCAATCAGGCGAAGGTCGAACGAATGGAGGCGGATATCCGTGACGCCTTGGGCGGGGCGGAGCGCTTCGAGTACGTGGAAATTCAGCGTCATCGACCGTTCGCGGATACAGGCGCGCAGAAGGGCGGGGTCATGACGCCGCTGCAGGCGGAAATGCTCGAGGACGGCGTCGTGCCAGAGGCCGACATCTTGGGACGCCGGATGCAGCGCCCCGACATGGCGCCGCAGGCGGGCTACGACGAAGACGGCCCGGCGCCGTTGGGCGGTCCGCGGAGCGACGCCTACGCCGGCGAACTCCCGGTCTTCCAGTGGGAGATCGACCCGCATGACTCCAGCGCCAAGTCGGGCACCGCCAATCTGAGTATCGGCGACTGGGAGTTTCGGGTGTGGTGGCAGGTTCACCCGGCTCGGCTTGTCTATGCCTCCATTCAGGCGATGCGGGACGACTGGGTCGAACATGGCGGCGCGGCGCGTTCCCATCCCGTGGGGCGGTCGGAGGCCGTCAACCTCGTTTACGACATGGACCGAAAGGCCGTCGTGGCGATCTATGGGACCGTCCAGGATTTCCGGCCGTTCGTGGACGCGTTTCATCGCGGGTATGTCCTGAAGAACTAGCGGACACGCATAAGGCGCACGAAGGAAAGGTTAGACCAATGGCGAACGGCAACGGCAAAGGCAACGGATCGCGCTGGTTTCGTGTTCTCGATGAGCCGCGGAGCTGGGAAAGCTTTTATCGCCGGCGCTGGGCCTATGACAAATCGACCCGCACCAGTCACGGCGTCAATTGTTCGGGCTCGTGTTCGTGGGAGGTGTTCGTCAAGGACGGCCTGATCACATGGGAACTGCAAAAGACCGACTATCCGCAGATCAATAGCGAAACCCCCAATTACGAACCGCGCGGTTGCCAGCGCGGCATCTCTTCGTCCTGGTATCCCTACAGTCCCGTACGGCCGAAATATCCCTATGTGCGCGGCGTGCTGCTCGACTTCTACCGGAGCGAGCGGCAAGCCGGGAAGGGCCCGGTGGAGGCCTGGGCCGCGATCGTCGAGAACCCGGAACGTTCAAAGACCTACCGGCGGGCCCGCGGCAAGGCCGGTTGGCGTCGCGTCACGTGGGACGAAGCGACGGAGATCATCGCCGCCGCCAAGGTCTACACCATCAAGAAATACGGACCGGACCACCTGGCCTCGTTCTCGCCGATTCCGGCAATGAGCATGGTGAGCTTCGTGTCGGGCCACCGTCTGTCGAACCTGCTCGGCAGCACCATGCTCAGCTTCTACGAGTGGTATCACGATCTGCCGCACATCATGCCGATGATGTGGGGCGATCAGACGG
>JBHICL010000717.1:0-1859 GCA_046759605.1 Alphaproteobacteria bacterium
GCTAGAAAGAACTGAATCGTGAGCGCATTGGCTATGTCGATAAAGAACGCGGCCACCAGCGGGACGATGATGAACGCAAGGTGGGAGGCGCCGTAGCGCACTGTTACGGCTGTCATGTTCGCCATGGCAGTGGCAGTGGACCCCAAGGAGATGCCGCCAAAACCCGCGCACACGACCGCGGCGTCGTAGTCTCGCCCCATGATTCGGAAGATAACGAAGACCGTCAGGCCCGCGGCGACCAGGAACTGTGCCAGCATGATCGTCAGAATGGGTCCCGCCAGGTCGATAATCACCCAAAGCTGCATGCTCATCAGCGACATCGCGAGAAAGACACCAAGCGACACATCGGCAATCAACGACATGGCCATAGTCCTGCTCGGCCACTCCGCCCTGGGCAGCACCCTCGGGATGATGTTGGTAAGCAGGATGCCCCCGAACAAAACGGTCACGAACAGCGGCAGCTTGAAGCCGGCCTCCGCGAGGGCCTCGTTCAGAGCGATCCCGACGATGCCGCTGATGTGTATGGCCAGGATCGCCTGCAGGAAGGAGAAATAGTCGACCTTGCTGTGCTCCCGCTCGTAGGTAACACCCACGTCCGGCGCCTCGACCGTCTTCGGCTCGAGTCTGTGCCTGGCGATGAGATACTTGGCGATGGGCCCCCCCATGAGACTGGCGAGGATCAACCCGAAAGTGGCGCTGGCGATGCCGACCTCCATCGCCTGGGTGATGCCATAGTCCTCCACAAAAGTCGGGGCCCACGCAATCGCCGTCCCGTGGCCCCCGATGAGGGCGACGCTGCCGGCGAGGAGACCTTCCGGACCGGTTGCCCCGAACAACCCTGCAACCGAGAGTGCCGTTATGTTCTGCACGAACAGGTAGGCGATGGTCGCCGTGAGCAGGATGGCGAGCGGGCGCCCACCGGCGAGCAAGTCGCTTAGCCTGGCATTGATACCGATGGTGGCGAAGAAGTACGCGAGCAAAACGTCCCGTGCCGTCAGCTCGAATGCCACTTCCACCTTGAAGGCGAAATAGATCACGGCAAAGATCATCGAGAACAGCAACCCGCCGGTTACCGGTTCCGGGATGTTGAAATCCCGCAGGAATCGAATCCGATAACCGAGCGACTTGCCGACAAAAAGCACGACGATGGCGATGGTTGTCGTGAGAAATGGACCCACTTGAAGAACGCCGTTTGCGACTTCCACGTTTCTTGCCCCCTCTATCGAAGAACCTTGACGCGAGATTCCCGGGGATGATGACGGGTCGTGGCGGGGTCTGGGCTGCAAAAAAGATCGCGATCTCTTATTAATCCGGTTGATTTGGCACGAACAGGTTTTTCCCGCATTTCCTCGCCTGAATTTTCGCGTGTTTTTGCAAGAAAGGACGATCGATCACCCGCCTCGCATGTAGAATGACCCGTGGGAGGGCTTCAACGATGAAGAGACCGATCACCCTGGTCGCTGCGATATTGATGGGCTGGCTGTCGCCGACGGTGGCGGGAGAGCTGCACAAGGCGGTGCACAGCGGGAACGTCGAGTTGGCGCGCAAGCTCATCGGACAGGGCGAGGACGTCAACGCGAAGGAACAGGTGCCCGGAACACCGCTCCACGTCGCCGCCGACATCGGCAACGCAGACATGGCAGCGCTTCTCATCAAAAGCGGAGCCGAGGTGGACAGCATCAGTAGCCAGGGAGCCACGCCATTGCACGTGGCGGCTGACAAAGGACACGCGGAAGTTGTCTCCCTACTGCTCGAAGCGGGCGCCGACGTTGGCGCCGCGGGCAGCGTGCGTTCGGTCACTCCGCTTCATTTCGCGGCCGCGTCGGGAGACGTGAGAACGGCTGAATTGCTGATCGAGG
>JBHICL010000718.1:0-1856 GCA_046759605.1 Alphaproteobacteria bacterium
AGCTCGGTCGAGGCGAGGTATGCCGCGCGCTGGATCTCCTTCATCCAGCTCTCGGCGAGCGCCACCGCGGCCTCCCCGCCATAGCGCACGCGGCACATGATGAGCGCGTCCGCCAGGCCCGTGACGCCCAGCCCGATGCGCCGCTTGGCCCACGCCTCATGGGCCTGCTGCGGCAGCGGGAACTTGGAGACGTCGGTTGCGTTGTCCATCATGCGCACGGCTGTGGGCACGAGCCCGTGCAGGCGGTCGAGATCGAGGCGCGCGGTTTCCTCGAACGGGTCGCGCACCAATCGGGCGAGGTTGATCGAGCCCAGAAGGCAGGCCCCGTAGGGCGGCAGGGGCTGCTCGCCGCAGTTGTGGACAACAAGACCGTTGGCGTCGAAGGCATTGATCCCCGGAATCCGCACGTCGTAAACGTCTTCGACACCGTCCTCGACAATGCTCGAAACGCGCGCAAGGAACCGTTCCCGATTGGGTTGGCGCTTGTAGGTCGAGAGCAGGGTTGTCAATCGCGCCCGTTTGTCGGCGTCGGCAAAGCCGATAAGTTCGGCGAAGCGGCGGACATTCTCGTTGCTGATGATGAGCTCGTGATCGGGCTTGCAGAGATAGGGCTTGGTTCCACCCCTGCCGTCCGGCATGTCCGTGTATCGGGCGGGACGCCTTTCGCGATAGATCGCCGATACGATGCCGAGGCGAAGGAGCATCCGCTGGACCGCTTGAAGTCGCGGCAGGTCACTCTGGGCAAGCCGGACGCTGACTCCTTTCTTCTGGTTGCCTTGTACACTGCCGTCGGCGTCAAAAATTCCACCCAAGAAGCCACGGCAGAAGTCGCTTGACGCCCGCTCCATCTCCGGCGTGATCGTTTTTTTGCCCGGCGTCATACCGAGCTTCAGAGCGAGAACCCTGAGCGCGCCGAGAGCGAGACGGTACTCGCCGCGTCCGGGCACTTCGATCCAGCCGGTGAAGTCGGAACGGTGCGGCAAGGTTCGCGTCGCGGCCAAGGCTCGTTCCATAGAGCCGAATACGCCGGGGCGCGCCGCCCCCCCACTTACCGCGATCCGGCCGGGCCATGCGCTGAGCACGGCCTTGTCCTTCTTAAGCGTCCCGTCGCCGACGAGGAGGCCGATCAGATAGCCCTCGTTTTCGCCGTAAGGCCCGGCCCAATGCGCGGCCCCACGATGATCGTTGAGGACGATCCTGTCCCCCGGTTCGAGATCGCTGGCTCTGACCCATGCCTTGGCGATGGTGTATCGCGTCTTCGAAGCCGCGGTCAGAACGCGATGGTCGGCGGTCAGGCGGAGCGTAAACCCCTCCACCGTATTGATCCGCAAGACCGGTTTGGCGCCCGTTCGGAAGAATCCCGCCGCGCTTGACCGATGCTCTTCGCCGTGCAGAAGGGCGGTGAAGGGAACCGCCAGCAACTCGTCAACCCGGCGCGGACCGGCATCCGTCCGCACCCATGTGTCGGCAGTCACGCAAGGATTCGTGGCGTGGATTTCCTCGCTGTAATAGAGGTTGTTCAAGCGGTTGACGCGGTCGATGAAGATCACCCCGGGCTCGGCATAGGCGTAGGTCGCGCGCATGATCTTGTCCCACAACTCCCGCGCCCTCAGGGTCTTGTGGCAAGCGCCGTTGAAGCTGAGCTCCCACGGCGCATCGTCGCCGACCGCCTTCATGAAGGCGTCGGTGGCCAGCACCGAGAGGTTGAACATCCTGAGCCTGCCGGGCTCGCTCTTGGCGTCGATGAAGGCCTCGATGTCGGGGTGATCGCAGCGCATGGTCGCCATCATGGCGCCGCGGCGCGAGCCGGCGCTCATGATGGTGCGGCACATGGCGTCCCACACGTCCATGAAGGA
>JBHICL010000719.1:0-1853 GCA_046759605.1 Alphaproteobacteria bacterium
GAGGCGCTGGCCGGCGATGCGCCTGGTCACGCGACCGATGAGCTTGCGAAATTCATCAACCGTCATCTACGACCCCCCGAAGGATCGAACGCGCCTGTACACATCAGGCTGGCTCTCGGTAGATTATGGGATCATGATCGACTTTCGCACCGAGCCGGGCAAGTACCGGCACTGGAAGCTGTCTCTCGATGGGCCTGTCGCGACCATCGCCATGGACGTCGACGAGACAGCGAGCCTCGAGCAAAGCTACGAGCTCAAGCTCAATTCGTACGACCTGGGCGTCGACATCGAGCTTTACGACTGCCTCCAGCGGCTGCGTTTCGAGCACCCGGAGGTCGCCGTCGTGGTTCTGACGTCGGCAAATGAACGGGTCTTCAGCTCCGGCGCCAACATACGGATGCTCGCCGGGGCGAGCCACGCACACAAGGTCAACTTCTGCAAGTTTACCAACGAGACCCGCCTGGCCATGGAGGATGGGCCGGAGGATCTGAGGCAGCGGTATGTCTGCGCCGTTGGCGGCTCGTGCGCGGGCGGTGGTTACGAGCTGGCGCTGGCGTGCGACCACATCATCATGGTGGACGACGGCTCGACCGCGGTCTCGCTTCCCGAGATTCCGCTTCTGGCGGTGTTGCCGGGGACCGGGGGCCTTACGCGTCTCACCGATAAGCGCCGGGTGCGGAGGGATCGCGCTGACGTGTTCTGCACGCTCGAGGAAGGCATAAAGGGCCGGCGGGCGGTCGAATGGGGCCTTGTGGACGAGGTTGCACCGCGTGGCCGGTTCATGGAGGAGGTGCGCGAACGTGCCACCGAGCTTGCGGCGCGGTCCGCACGTCCGCGGGATGTGACGGGTATCGCGCTGGAGCCGCTCGTCCGCGCCATCCGCGATGACCGCATCGCCTATTCGACGGTCACGTGCGAGGTCGATCGCGGCCAGCGCGCGGCCTCGATCGAGGTGCTCGGCCCGCGTGAGCGCGAGCCCTCCGTGGAAGCGCTCCACGGTCTAGGCTCGCGATCGTGGCCGCTCGCCCTCGCCCGCGAGCTCGACGACCTGATCTGTCACCTGCGCTTCAACGAGCCGGACATCGGCACATGGGTGCTGCGCACGCGCGGGGAGGCAGACACGGTCGCGGCAATGGATAGCTTGCTTCTGGAAAACCAGGGCGACTGGCTCGCCCGCGAGATCACGTGGTATCTCAAGCGGGTCCTGAAGCGCATGGACGTGAGCGCGCGCTCGATCCTGGCCTTCATCGAGCCTGGAAGCTGCTTTGTTGGCACCCTCATGGAGCTGGCGCTCGCTGCCGATCGCTCGTACATGTTGGACGGTATCCTGGAGGGGGACAACCGGCCTCCGGCGCGCATACGACTTACCGGGATGAACCTCGGGCCGCTTCCCATGGGCAGCGGCCTGACCCGCCTCGAGCGGCGTTTCCTCGGCGATGACGCCAGCCTGGCCGGCTGTGAGGGGCTGTTGGGTCAGGAGGTTGCGGCGGACAAGGCCGAAGAACTCGGGCTCGTCACCTTTGCGCCCGACGACATCGACTGGGACGACGAGATCAGACTGGCCGTCGAGGAGCGCGCCGCCTTCTCGCCCGATGCGCTGAGCGGCATGGAGGCGTCGCTGCGGTTCGGCGGTCCGGAAACGATGGAGACGAAGATCTTTGGCCGTCTCTCCGCCTGGCAAAACTGGGTTTTCCAGCGTCCCAATGCGGTTGGTGAGGATGGTGCATTGAAGGTCTACGGAACAGGCCGGCGCAGCCAGTTCGATCCGCGGAGAGTATAGTGTCGGCGGTCGATTATTTCGAACGCATACCGAACAACGTCGATCTGGCAGACGATCGCCGGCTGCGCCGGGC
>JBHICL010000720.1:0-1852 GCA_046759605.1 Alphaproteobacteria bacterium
GGGCCGCTGGTTCAAATCCGGCCGCCCCGACCATACTCGACCCGATGACACACGACCCGACCGATCCCGCCGCCAATCTGCCGCACGACAGGTTTCGCCAAGCTGTGGCGATCCGTGACTGGCTGCTGGGCGAGGCCCGGGAGATCCGTGATCCGAACATCATCCTCGAGGGGATTTGCCTGAAGCTGCGCGACGCCGGGGTGGCGGTCGATCGCGGCATCAGCGCGATCGAGCTGCGGCACGCGGAGCACGCCGCGAATGCGCGCATCTGGGAGCGCGGCAAGGGCGCCCGGGAGCATCTCTACGACCACCACCGCCATGGCAGCCTGTTGACCGGGCGCCACCCGTTGGCGGAGGCGCATAGGACGGGCGAGTGGGTTGTCCTTTGGCTCCCGGACACGCCGGACGATGCGTTCGAGGAGGTGTCCGACCTCAGATCCCGGGGCTATGTGCATCATGTGTCGATCCCGGTTGCTCTGTTGAACGGGATGCGCAACGGGTTCACCTTCGCGACCAAGCGCCGGGCGGGGTTCTCGACGGACGATATTGCCGTCCTGAGGGTGGTCTATCCGGCGCTGGCGGCGCTCATGGAAGTGCTGGCGCTGCACAGGATCCTGCGCGAGGTGGTGCGCATGTATGTCGGCAACGAGCCGCATCTCAGGATCCTTTCCGGCGATGTCGTCCGCGGCGAGGTCCTGCGTATTCGGGCGGCGATCCTCTTTGCCGATATGCGCGGCTATACGAGCCTCACCTCGTCCATGTCCGAAGAGCGGGCCACGGATCTCGTCAACCAGTACTACGATTGCATCGTGCCCCCTGTGGACGAGCGTGGCGGCGAGGTCCTGAAATTCATCGGCGACGGTCTTCTCGCGATCTTTCGGGCGGGTGAGGGCGAGGACTACGATGCCTGCTGGCGCGCCTTTGCCGCCGCGAGAACCGGGCTCGAGAATGTCGATGCGCGGAACGCCGCCCTCGACGGCGGCACACCGTTCGATGTCGGTATCGCGCTTCATTTCGGCGACGCGGCCTATGGCAATGTCGGCTCGGGCGCCCGGCTCGATTACACGGTGATCGGCCGCGATGTGAACCTCGCCGCACGGATCGCCGGGCTTTGTGGCACGCTCGATCGGCGGCTCCTCGTATCGGAGGCGTTCAAGGGCCGCCTGAAGCGCGAGGAGCTCAAGTCGGTCGGCACGTATGAGCTGAAGGGCCTCTCGGATCCGGAAGAGGTATTCGTGCCAGGGACATAGAGCCACCGCCAAGCTCTGCGCGGTCCAGGTTGTTTTGCAAAGCCTCGTTGATTTTGCTAAGGAACAGCCGATTTGGGAGTGCACGACCGCGGGTTCACGACCGGCGGCGGGGACGGGGGCGCGGATTGAAGGCGAGGATTTTTCAGCCGGCCAAGACCGCCATGCAGTCCGGGCGGGCCAAGACCCACCGTTGGGTGCTGGAGTACGAGCCCACCGACCGCAGGCATCTCGATCCGCTGATGGGCTGGACCGGGGGCGGTGACACGCGTGAGCAGGTCCGCCTCGAGTTCGACAGCGAGGAGGAAGCGGTCGCATTCGCGGAGCGGCACAACATGGAATACAACGTGCATCGGCCAAAGGATCTAGAAGTGCGACCAAAGGCTTATGCCGATAACTTCGCGTATGATCGCAAGTTTCCGTGGAGCCATTAGCGACGCTCGCGCCGCCGTGGCGCGAGGATGTGTTCGTTCTCGAGGTTGAGGAGCCTCGGCAATTCAGGTAAGTCGGGGACAGCCGACGCTGCCCGCGTAGCTCAACTGGATAGAGCACCGGACTTCTAATCCGGCGGTTGGAGGTTCGAGCCCTCCCGCGGGCGCCAATCT
>JBHICL010000721.1:0-1851 GCA_046759605.1 Alphaproteobacteria bacterium
GGCAGCCTCGTATTCACCGGCGGCGAGCACGACCCGGATACGATCGCGACCCTGCGCGATATGGGCTTCTCCGCGCCGGAGATCGTCTCGTCGACGGTTCGCGGGTGGCACCACGGCCGCCACCGTGCCATGCGCAGCACCCGCGCCCGGGAGATACTGACCGAGCTGATGCCGGCGCTGCTGGCGGCTTTGGCGAAGACGGCGAATCCCGACCAGGCCTTCAGCCGCCTGGACGCCTTCCTGGAGCGCCTGCCCGCGGGCGTGCAGCTGTTCTCGCTGTTCCATTCCAACCCGAGCCTCCTGGAGCTGGTGGCGGAGATCATGGGCGGGGCGCCGCGCCTCGCCGCGTGGCTCAGCCGCAACCCGCTGCTGCTGGACCGCGTGCTCGAGCCGTCGTTTTACGAGCGCCTCCCCGATACGCGGACGATGGCGGCGGAGCTCTCCGCGAAGCTGGACCAGGCCCGCGACATGGAAGACGTCCTCGATCTCTCGCGCCGCTGGACCAACGAGGCCAAGTTCCAGGTCGGCGCGCACATCCTCAGGAATCTGGCCGACCTCGACGAGGCAGGCCGGGCTTTGTCCAATATCGCGGATACGGTTATCCGGACCCTGCTGCCGCGTCTGGAGGAGGAATTCGTCGACCGCCACGGCTATTGCGCGGGCGATGGATTCGGTGTCGTAGCGCTGGGTAAGCTCGGCGGGCGCGAACTCACGGCCACCTCCGATCTGGATCTCGTCTTCCTTTACGATGCGCCCGCGGACGCACCCCAGTCCGATGGCGCCAGGCCGTTGAGCCTGGCCCACTACTACCAGCGCTTCGGGCAACGCGTGATCGCCGCGTTGACGGCGCTCACGGGCGAGGGGCGGTTGTTCGACGTTGACCTGAGGCTGCGCCCGTCGGGCAATGCGGGGCCGCTGGCGGTCAGTCTCGACGCCTTCACCCGCTACCAGTCGGAGGAAGCGTGGACCTGGGAGCACCTGGCGCTCACCCGCGCCCGTGTCGTGGAGGCCGCGCCGCCGCTCGCCGACCGTATCGAGCGGGCGATCTCCCATGCGCTCTGTCTCGAGCGGGACCCCGAGGAGCTGCTGCTTGCGGTCGCCGAGATGCGCGAGCGCATCGACCGCGAGCACCACACCGAGAACCCCTGGCGCGTCAAGCACTACCGCGGCGGGCTCATCGACTGTGAGTTCATCGCCCAGTACCTCGAGCTGCGGCACGCCCATGACCACCACGACGTTCTGAGCGCCAGCACCGTGACGGCGTACGAGCGGCTGGCGGGACGCGGTCTCCTCTCCGGCGACGTCGCCACCGAGCTCATCGAGGCGACGCGGTTCTGGCGCCGGCTTCAGGGCATGCTGCGGCTCGCCTTCGTGGGCGAAGCCACCGGCGAGACCCTGCCGCCGGCGTTGCAACGCGCCCTCGCTCAGGCAGGGGGCGCCGTTGACTTCGCGAACCTCAGCGCAAAAGTTAAGGAGGTTGCCGCCCGCACCCGCGCTCATTTCGAGGCGATCATCGATATCCCGGCGGCACGGATAAGGGGGAGCGCGGACCAGCCTGGGGAGGGACTGCCATGAGCCTGAGCGAGGGGGAACCCGCACCGGATTTCACCATGCCGACGGATGGTGGAGGCCGGATCAGCCTGAGCGACCTCAAGGGCTCACCGTTCGTGCTGTACTTCTATCCCAAGGACGACACACCCGGCTGCACCACGGAGGCTTGCGCCTTTCGCGATCATATGTCCGCCTTCTCGAAGCTGGGTGCGAAGATCATCGGCGTTTCGCGTGATAGCGTGAATTCGCACGACAAGTTCAAGGCGAAGTACGAGCTGCCGTTCATGCTGGCGAGCGACG
>JBHICL010000722.1:0-1842 GCA_046759605.1 Alphaproteobacteria bacterium
GGCGCCAGTTCCTTTTCCATCTGGGCGGTAACCACCACATGGGACAGGTCGTTGCTGATGTGGATTTCCTCGACGAGCCCCACCTCGACGTCCTTGAGCCGCAGCTGGGTCTTCCCTGCCTCCAGTCCCTCGGCGGTCTTGAACGAGATCTCGATGACCGGGCCCTTCTCGGCGAAGGTGGTATAGACGAGCCACCCCGCGACACCGGCCGCGATCAGCGGGATCAGCCAGACGATCGAGACGCCGCGGCGCTTGCCGACGGCCACCTCGGCCGCGTCATCGCGGTCCTGCCCTTGTGCCAGGTCTTGCTCAGCCATGCTCTGCCTCCATACGGTCCCACATCAGCCGCGGGTCGAAGGTCATGGACGCGATCATCGTGATGACCACCACGCCGGCGAACGATGTTGCGCCGACGCCCGGCTCGATCGTTGCGATGGACCCGAGCTTCACGAGCGCGATCAGGATCGAGATCATGAAGATGTCGATCATCGACCAGCGGCCGACGGATTCGATGACACGGTAAAGGCGCGTGCGGTCCCGGGGTCGCCAGGTCGAGCGCCTGTGCACCGACAGCATCAGGAACGTCAGTCCCAACAGCTTCAGCACCGGTACCGTGATGCTTGCGAAGAAGACGATCGCCGCCAGCGGCCACATGTTGGCCTCGATCAGCGCCTTGACGCCGCTCAGGATCGTGTCCGGCTCGCCCCGGCCGAACGAAATGACCGTCATGACGGGAAAGACGTTGGCGGGGATGTAGAGGATGACGGCGGTAAGCACGAGCGCCCAGGTGCGGGTGAGGCTGTTCGGCTTGCGGCGATGGCCCGGGGCGCCGCAGCGGGGACAGGCGGCGTGCCCGCGCGGCGGCGATGGGAAAAGAAGGGCGCAGCTGTGGCACGCCACGAGATCCCGCCTGCCGGCCTCCACGCCGGCGCCACCCCGGCGGGGATCTATGGCTTTCCAGATCTGGCGCGGCTCCAGCGCCGCGTCCGCGGCGACGATGACGACGATCAGCGCGCCGAAAGCGAAGATGGCCGGGCCCAGCACCAGCGTCGCCAAGTCCACCAGCTTCACGTAGGCCACCAGAATCCCCAACAGGAACACCTCCATCATGGCCCAGGGGTGAAGGATCTCGACGAAGCGAAAGACCGTGCACAGATGGGGCGATCTGTGTCCCAGACCCACGCCCAACAGGACGTAGAGGGTGGCGAGGAGCTTGATGAGCGGAATGACGATCGTCGCCAGGAGCACGACGAGAGCAAGCGGGGCGAGGCCGCGATCGAAGAACTCGACAACGCCCGTGATCAGGTTGCTGGTCTGCCGCCGCCCCTCGAGCTCGAAGGTGATGAAGGGATAGAAGTTGGCGATCGCGAAAAGGATCAGGCCCGCCAGAAGGAGCGCGATCTGATGGTCGATGTTGGGATTATGGCCGCGGTAGAGAACCGCCGCGCAGCGGGGACATTCCGCCTTCGTGCGCTTCGGCACCTCACGCGTGCGCAGCATGAGCCCACAGTCGTGGCACTCGACGAGATCCGACATTTCCCTGGGCGCCTCCCCGGCCCTGCCCCGACTGTAGTCCTGTTTCGGCCCTTTCCGTGCCGTTCGTTGATCTTGTCGTGAGTGGCCTGAACCGAAAAGGTGGGAAACCCTCGATCTTCTGGGTACTTTCCCCCGAAAAATGCGCAATCGTGCAACTGTCGAGCGCCCGATACGCGGTCCTTATTTGATGCCGCTCCGAGAAACTGCTCGTGAAACGTCTCTGACTTTTGTGATAGGAGACCCGGCGTCGCAGCCGTCAGACATCAGCGGTTGTTTCGGCGGGCCGCACGCCGGCGTATTTGCTGA